>JBBEBC010000093.1:20563-22592 GCA_040882555.1 Bacteroidia bacterium | reverse complement strand
TGCCTCTTTTCCTTATTCTTTGGTTTTGGGTTTTATTAGATTCCCCTGGCGGGGGATTTTACCGCCAGATCCGAGTGGGCATAAATGGTAAAGATTTCAAACTTTGGAAGTTCCGAACGATGCATATCGATGCCGATAAAAAAGGCTTGCTCACCGTTGGTGGAAGAGACCCTCGGGTAACAAAAGCTGGGTATTTTTTAAGAAAATACAAACTCGATGAATTACCTCAGTTAATCAATGTCATCACTGGTGATATGAGCTTGGTTGGTCCCAGACCAGAGGTGAGAAAATACGTCGACATGTATACAGCTGAGCAGTTAAAAGTGCTTCATGTACGTCCCGGCATGACAGATTATGCCAGCATTGAATACATGGATGAAAACGAAATTCTTGCAAAAGCATCTCAACCCGAACAAACTTATGTTCAGGAAATAATGCCTGCCAAGCTAAAGCTCAATTTGAAATACATCGAAGAGCAAAATTTCAAAGTTGATTTATCCATAATTTTCAGGACAATAAAAGGGATTTTGAGGTAGAGAAATTCTGTGATTTGTAAGAATTTGCAACACTTCTCATTTTCCCACAATCGCCTCCCCTCCTACTTCACAGCATACCCAAATGCAATGTATCTCCAAGCGGGAGGACTTATTCGATTGAGCACAGCTTTATCAATTTTTGCTAGGAAATTCCTTTGGGCTTCAGATCTGCCAAAAGTTGCAATAACTCCAGTGCTTTTCATTTCAAATTCAGAGAAGTCTGCCAAGAAATGCTTCATTTCAGAATAGTTGGGGTAACGCCAAGAACTTCCCCAACCTACGAACCTCTTTCTTAAAAACTGATGCAGTGGTGATGCCAAAAGATTTTCTGCAAATAAGAGTTTCCCTCCCGGCTTCAAAGCTTTGTGTATCTCCTTAAACGTCTGTCGCTGAAATTCTATATTATCATTTCTACCAATTCCTCCAATGAAGGACTTAAATACTACAACATCGAAATGGTTTTCATAAGGTATGTTGGTTGCATCGATGTCTTGATACTGAACTAACTGCTCTACTTTGTACTTTTGATGTAGTGGCGAGGCTGAGTTTTGTACATCTTGCAAATCAGAACAAACAACCTTACTCCCATTTAAGGCAAGCCAAAGAGATAAGCCACCTTCTCTTCCGCCTATTTCGAGGGAAAGAGTTGTCTTGGTTAAATCGACGTGATTAGACCAAAATTCAATAGCCGGCTGCCATGAATCAACATCCCATTGTAATACATCTTTATATGCTTCCTTCTTCATTAAAAGGTAAAATGGTTCAATTTACACTACTTAGTTCAAGGGTGTAAGCAAGGCAAATAAACAACATTTAGATATAAAAAATCCCCACCAGAAAACCGATGGGGATTCAATAACTTATTTAAGAAATTATCTTCTTGGTTGACTTGCAATAAAAGCGTTCAATTCATCAACAGATGAAGAGAAGTCGAAGGCATTGTTTACAACAAAGTAATTTCCAATATCAAAGGTTCTACCGTACGCAAACTTGGCGAATTGAAGTTTGGTATCTTCAAAAGTAAAGGCTTGCATAAGTGATGAAACTTGAGCCGAAGTCATACAATTACTTCCAAGTACTTGTTGGGCTACCTGCAACTTGTTGTCTTCAAAAGTTTGATTATTTATTGTTGCCTGAGCACTAGAAAAAGTAGATTGATCCATTGGCCAAGGGCATCCAACTGGACCATTATAACCTGGCATCACGTAAACTTGTTGCTGCTGTTGAACCGGAACCACTTGTTGCTGAGTTCCGTAGGTTGTAGTGGTTGTTGTTTGTTGAACTGAGGTGCTTCCGCCTACTACTGTTCCCGGAACACCAACATTCATATTAAAACTAACGCCCAAATCAGGATCATTAACACTCATGTTAACGCCTGCGCCTGGGGCAACTACTGCATTGGGTGTTCCTGAAGTGGTAACGGTTGTTGTTTGAGTTACTCTTCCTTGCTGAGCAGGAGGCGGAGGATTTTGAACAATAACTGCTGTTGGAGC
>JBBEBC010000093.1:0-20463 GCA_040882555.1 Bacteroidia bacterium | reverse complement strand
TTAGTCTGAGGTTGCTCGTTATATCGAAGACCGTTCATTACTATGTAAAACTTTTCACCATTCTCGGCAAAAAAAATCAGGTTTGAAGTTGGCATTTGGGCCAATACAGAACCTGAAATGAAGATGAATAAGTATAGTAAATATTTCATGTGGGATTTTTTTGTGATTCCTCCTTTTTCAAAATATGTGCCAAATATACAACTCCGAATCAAATTCCAAATCTCATTTTGCAAGGCTTAAACTACAATTAAAAACTACCAGGACCAATTATCCAAATTTGAAATGCTTGCCTTTAGAAGATCTATGGAGTTTTGAACATCATTTTTATGCACCATTTCAATCACTTGGTGTATATGTCGTGTAGGGATGCTAACCGCACCCGTTATTGCTCCTCCGGCAGTCATTCGCTGAATGCCTGATGTGTCAGTGCCCCCACCCGTTAGGATTTCTGTCTGCCATGCTATACTATTTTTCTCTGCAACATCTTTCATATAGGCAACCATTCTCGAATCACAGATAACAGAAGAGTCCATTACTTTAATTCCTGCTCCAGCACCCAATTTAGTTACTTGCTCATGTTCTTTCGATCCCGGAACATCATAGGCAATTGTAGTGTCTAGTCCAAAGCCAAAGTCTGGCTGAATTCTCAAAGTAGCTACTTGAGCTCCTCTTATTCCAACTTCCTCTTGCACAGTAAAGACTGCGTACAAATCGTATGGAATATCCTTTATCTCGCGCAGTGTTTCAAGTAGTATAAATACTGAAATTCGGTTATCTAATGACTTACAATTGAAGCATTCACCCATTTGAATGAATTCTCTTTCTCTGGTAATAACATTACCTAAATCAATATGCTTTTTAACCTCATCGGCCGGAAGGCCTGTATCAATAAAAAAGTCTGCTATTTTAACGGACTTCTCTCTTTCTTCAGGCGTCATCAAGTGAATCGGCTTGCTTCCCATTACTCCAATGATATCCTTTTTACCATGAATAATTACTCTCTGTGCAGTTAAGGTTTTAGGATCAAAACCACCTAAAGTCGTAAATCGAATAAAGCCTTTATCATCAATATGGGTAACCATAAATCCAATTTCATCCATGTGTGCACCTACCATAACCTTCTTGGCAGATTTCCCACATAAGTGGACCGTAACATTGCCCATATTATCGACTTCAGCGCTATGGCCCATAGCTGCAACTTCTCTAAGCACAACCTCTCGAATGCGATTCTCATAACCAGGTGCTCCCGGAGTTTCGCAAACCTCTTTCAATAATTTGATATTCATGATGTTGGATTAATCTACGTAACTCAATTTAAGCATGTTGGATTTCCCAAATTCATGCATTGGAATGCTTGCTACGTTTATAATTAGCTGATCTTGTTCTATAAATCCGTCCTTTTTAAGAATATTCTTTATGTCGCTAATTGTATGGTCGGTAGATACCATTTTATCATAATAAAAGCCTCGCACTCCCCAAATAAGACTCAACGTATTTAAAAGCGACCTATTACCTGTAAAAATGTAAATATTTGCAGATGGCCGATAACTGGAAATTCTAAAAGCAGTATATCCCGAATGAGTCATTGCAATAATTGCACTTGCCCCCGTTTGTTCTGCCATATTTACAGCATTATAGCAGATTGCATCAGTAATAAGTCTTGATTTATGAGAGCTCTCTTTGTGATCCTTGTGATAAATGCCTTCAAAGCCTTCTACATTCTGTAGGATTTTCTGAACTGTTTCAATCACTCGCACAGGATGAGCTCCAACTGATGTTTCGCCGCTAAGCATTACTGCATCAGCTCCATCCATTACAGAATTAGCAACATCGTTCACCTCGGCTCGAGTGGCATTGTAATTTGTAATCATCGATTCCATCATTTGAGTGGCAACGATAATTGGTTTTGATGCCTGAAGACACTTCTTAATGAGCATTTTCTGAACAAGAGGCACACTTTCCATAGGAACTTCAACACCTAAATCGCCTCTGGCAACCATGATAGCATCAGTATGCTTAATGATACCATCTATTTCCTCAATGGCCTCAGGTTTCTCAATTTTAGCAACTACTCTAGCATTTTTATTATTCTTTGCAATAATTCCTTTAATTTCAAGAATATCAGAGGCTCTTCTAACGAAGGAAAGTCCAACCCACTCAACATCAAGACTAAGAGCAAACTCGAGATCTTCTAAATCTTTCTTGGTAAGACAAGGCAAAGAAACTTTTGTGTTAGGAAGATTTACCCCTTTTTTAGAAGATAAAGTTCCACCGTGAATAACAGTTGCAACTACCTCATCTACGCGGTTGGTTTCCTTGACCTGTAGGACCAATTTACCATCATCAATCAGAATGATTTCTCCCACCTGAACATCTCTTGGAAACTCAGCATAGGTCATAAACACGCGTTCAGCAGTGCCAATCATTTTCTTTGAAGTAAAGGTGAGCTCAGCTCCTTTTACTAACTCAACTCCATTATTTTCAACTTCACCAATTCTGAGTTTAGGACCTTGCATATCGGCCAAAATAGCGGTGTGAAGTCCTGTTTCATCGTTAATTTCGCGAATAAGGTTAATAACCTTAGCGTGATCAGCATGCGAGCCATGACTAAAATTAACGCGACAAACATCCACTCCGGCATTTATTAAATCTTTTAGCACTTCTTTCGTAGAGGTGGCGGGACCTAAAGTGGCAATTACTTTGGTTTTACTTTGAGCTTTAATCATAAATTATATAAGAATGTTTTCGATCGATTTAATAGATTGTGGATTAAGAGAGAAAGCTGTCATTACTTGAGGCAGACTCTTTATTTTTCTGAGCGTGTTTTCGTCATCATAAAGTTCATTTTCACCTCCCACTTTCAAAAGGAAATCTGTTTGCTTTTGCTCAGGTAGAAGCCAATTACTATCACTTCTATTGGACATTAAGTAATAATCTAATTCCGTTTCCGGTTCGTGGAAACTAAAACAAGAAAATGTAATGGGATTTTTATGTTTTGGGTGAAGAAGAACAATGTCATCAATTCTTGCAAAATCGATATTTAAGGCTTTGTTGAGACACCAACACAATTTAAAGTCATCCTCCTGGCTGCATATACCATACAAAGCGAAGTCGAAACTGATATAGTTTGTGAGTGTAAGTTTCTTCATCATGAGATGACGAAGATACAGCACATTGTTTAAAAAACACTAAGATACCGAGCTATCCTCAAGAAGAAGATTACATGCATTCTCTGAAGCCGCCTGTTCGGCTGATTTCTTAGAGAAACCCACACCTTCACCTGCCGCCTCGTCATCAACAAAAACAGTCACATAATATAGTCTTTGTTTATCGGGAGGGTTTTCTTCCCTTGCATCAAACGATATACTTTTTCTATTTCTCTGAGCCCAATTAATAATTTTGGACTTGAAGTTGACTTCCAATTTTTCCAACTCATCAATATCCACATGAAAACGAATAATTCTATTCAGAATTAGTTTTTCAGTGAAATCGAAACCTTTATCTAAATAGATTGCACCTATAAGAGCTTCGAAGGTATCTCCGCAAATTGATTTGTATAACTTATTCGAATCGTCATATTGAATAAGCTTATCGAGTCCAATCTTCAGAGCCAATTTATTCAGATAGGCACGACTCACTATTTTTGATCTTAATTCAGTGAGAAAACCTTCATCTTTAAAAGGAAATTTACTAAAAAGATAGTTTGCTACAATTGCGCCAAGAACGGCATCCCCGAGAAATTCGAGTCGTTCATTTGAATCTTTGACGCCCTCACGAATTTCTTTTGCCACAGACCGATGCCTAAACGCTAGCTCATATAAAGCTATGTTCTTTGGCCAAAATCCAAGAAGATTATTAATTGATCGGTGTAAATCCCGTCTATTAGAAAGAAGTGAGGAAAGAAGACTCACAAATCATTCTTCATATTTCCGAAAAATCACAGAAGCATTGTGACCTCCGAACCCAAAAGTGTTGCTTAGTGCAGCACGCACTTCTCTTTTTTGAGCTTTGTTGAATGTGAAATTCAACTTAGCATCTAACTCAGGGTCGATATTTTCTTGATTGATTGTTGGAGGAACAATTCCGTTTCTCACAGCAAGTAATGAAGCGATAGCTTCTACAGCTCCAGCAGCTCCAAGCAGGTGACCTGTCATGGACTTCGTTGAGCTTATATTTAACTTATAAGCATGTTCACCAAATACACCTAAAATAGCTTTCGTTTCAGCTATATCTCCCAAGGGAGTGGATGTTCCGTGAACATTGATATAATCTAAATCTTCAGGTTTCATTCCTGCATCTTGAAGAGCAGATTTCATCACGTTTAAAGCTCCAAGTCCTTCAGGATGAGGTGCTGTAATATGATGAGCATCGGCAGAAGCACCGCCTCCAGCAACCTCAGCATAAATTGTTGCTCCTCTACGTTTAGCGTGCTCTAGCTCTTCTAAAATAAGAGCACCACCACCTTCACCCATAACGAATCCATCTCTGGAAACATCAAAAGGTCTGGAAGCAGTTTGGTATGAATCATTTCTTACTGAAAGAGCATGCATAGCGTTGAAGCCACCCATAGCAGGTTCATTTACAGCAGCTTCAGAGCCTCCTGTAATCATCACATCTGCTTTTCCCATTCTGATGTAAAACATCGAATCGACAATTGCATTTGTAGAAGATGCACAAGCTGAAACAGTTGTGAAATTAGGACCCCTAAACCCGTATCGCATCGAAATATGTCCCGAAGCAATATCTGCAATCATTTTAGGTATGAAGAAGGGGTTGAATCTCGGAGTTCCATCGCCTTTGGCAAAGGCATAAACTTCATTAAAGAATGTCTCTAAACCGCCAATACCGGATCCCCAGATAACACCTGAACGATCAGGATCGAAGTTTCCTTCTGTCAATCCCGCATCTTTATATGCCTCTTCACTTGCATAAAGTGCATATTGAGCAAAAAGATCGAGTCGTCGCACTTCCTTGCGATCAATCACTGTTAACGGATCAAAGTTTTTTACTTCACAGGCGAACCTGGTTTTAAACTTTGATGCGTCGAAGTGAGTAATCATGTTAGCTCCACTTACTCCATTAATGAGACCCTGCCAAAAATCTTCGACATTGTTTCCCAATGGGGTAACAGCTCCAAGGCCGGTAACGACGACTCTTCTCAAATGCTAGTTTTGAAGTGATTAATTACTTCGCGTTTTTCTCGATGTAGGTGATAGCATCACCAACAGTACCGATATTCTCGGCCTGATCATCAGGAATTGCAATGTTGAATTCTTTTTCGAATTCCATGATCAATTCAACAGTATCGAGTGAATCGGCACCTAGATCATTCGTGAAAGAAGCCTCTGGATTCACTTCACTTTCGTCTACTCCAAGCTTATCAACAATAATAGCTTTAACGCGGGCAGAAATGTCTGACATTTTATATGTGTTAGTATAATTTGGTGCAAAGAAAGTCTTTCGTAAAATACAAACAAAATCTTTTTTACTGTATCGTATCCTCTTAACCTTACTTCACTGGTCCGAATGTATTGCTTTCGTTCAGAAAAACCATAAAATGAAGAATCGTATTCAAGTGTCATTTTTCAAATAATAAGTTCTATAATTTGAAAGAGCGATTTGCTAATACATTAATATCTAAACCATTGTCTAATCTTGTCAAAAATTCGACTTTCGAACATCTGAAGCTGGATTTATGCACAATAGACATTTATTTCAAGCTATTCAGCTATTTTCGCCGGCAAAGGATATACATGACCAAAATAATCATATTTGGTTCGGGAAAGGGCAGCAATGCCAGAAACCTACTGAATCATTTTAAAGATAATCAACAAGTGAAAATTGCAGCTTTGGTGAGTGATAAACCAAGACGCGGATTTCTTGACATATCTTATGATTTCAGAGTAAATCTTGAGATAATCAAAGGTCCTGAGCTCATGGAAGCTAAATGGATTAATCATCTGAAGCTTAGTTACAGGCCTGATTATATTTTACTATTGGGTTTTTTGCAAAAAATTCCGACTGAGCTAATCAATGCATTCCCAGGTAAAATCATCAACCTTCACCCTTCCCTTTTGCCTTCTTTCGGCGGTGAAGGAATGTATGGTAAAAAGGTGCATGAAGCAGTGATAAGTGCTGGTGTAAAACAAAGTGGAATTACTTTACATATTATAGATGAAGAATATGATCGTGGTGAAATTCTGAAACAATATCCATGTGACATAACTTCTGAAGATACGGCCGATTCTCTTGAAGCTAAAATTTCTGACTTGGAGCAAAGGATGTTACCTTCATTCGTTGAGTATTTAGCAACCTTATGATTGAAATATACACAGATGGCTCTTCCAGAGGAAATCCAGGTCCTGGTGGCTATGGAATAATTCTAAGGTCGGGCCAGCATTACAAGGAATTAAGTGAGGGCTTTAGACGCACCACCAATAATAGAATGGAGCTTTTGAGTGTGATTGTAGCGCTGGAGACACTTAAAAAACCTGGCTCTGAAGTCGTAATTTTCTCTGATTCTAAATATGTAGTCGATAGCGTGAGCAAAGGCTGGGTTTTTGGCTGGGTGAAAAAAGACTTTAAGGATAAGAAGAATAAGGACTTATGGCTTAGATTCCTGGAAATTTACCCCAAACACAAGGTGAAGTTTCAATGGGTTAAGGGACATAATGAACACCCTCAGAATGAGCGCTGTGACGAGTTAGCTGTTCAAGCTGCGCTTGGAAGTAAACTTCATATTGATGAGGCATTTGAGATGTTGAATATAACATAGTATACGTTGAGGGAAAGCCTCAAGTAAGTAGGATTTGTGATTAAAAGTGATTCTTTAATTAAGCTGAAAAAATTCTAAACTTGTGATTGCTTTATCGAAGAAACTTTCTTCAAAATTAAGATTAAGTCTATGGAAATAATTGAACTTAAGAATTGGGAAAACAACTCAGATGATTCGAAATTCACTAAGATTTATTCTCAGTTCAGTGAACTTTTGAAAGAATTGAGAAGGAAGGATCTGTCAGAAAACGTTATTGAATCAATCAATCAAGACCTTGCGGAAGTTAATGCTTCGCAAACTGAAGCAAAACAGCTGAGGAAACTTATTAGCAAGAAACAAACGAAAATTATACAGCTTCTTGAGAAGGAATTGAAGATTACTCCCAAAAATTATTACCGAGTTCAATGGATGATACTCGGAATGCCAATTTTCGGGATCCCTTTCGGCATTGCTTTAGGTTTGAGCATTAACAACTTTGCAATTTTAGCAGCTGGTCTTCCTATGGGAATGGGTATAGGAATAGCCCTTGGTTCTAGAATGGATAAGAAAGCTGCAGATGAAGGAAGACAGCTTGACTTTGAGATTAATTTTTAAGCTTTAAACAACTGGACAATTGCAAAATCAAATGTTAGGAAAACAAAAAAGCTCCCTTCAAAAATGAGGAAGCTTTTTTTGTGGGCCTGGTAGGAATCGAACCTACGACCAACGGATTATGAGTCCGCTGCTCTAACCGCTGAGCTACAAGCCCGAAATTAGGGTGGCAAATATACATTCAATTCGCATTCATGCAAACGTCTTACTTTTGCAACCCGATTTTAACCAAAATAATTTATGATATATAACGGTCAACTTATTAATAGTATCATTTTCGACTTAGGTGGAGTTATCTTAAACATTGATTATCAGATGCCTGTAAAGGCTTTCAAAAAACTTGGTATTGATGATTTCTCAGCCCATTTTTCTCAAAAAGCTCAAAGCAGGTTGCTTGATGACTACGAAACTGGAAAAATAAGCTCTGAAGAATTTCTTGATGTTTTGAGGAATCTAGTTAAACCTGACACGAGTGATTTAGAAATAATTCAAGCTTGGAATTCGATTCTACTTGATTTACCTGAACAACGATTGTTCACTTTAGAGAAGGCTGCCGAAAATCACAGGATATTTTTGCTTTCCAACACAAATGACCTTCATATTGAGGAATTCAATGAATATTTATTGGATGAACATAATATTCCGAGTTTAGAACCATTCTTCGAAGCACTTTATCTTTCCTATGAAATAGGACTTAGAAAACCTGACCCTCGTATATTTGAATACGTACTTCAAGATGCTGACTTGGACCCTCAAACCACCTTGTTTATTGATGATTCTATTCAACATATTGCATCAGCTTCTGAATTAGGACTTATTACGCATCACCTCCAAAATGAAGATCTCACTGATTTCCTTGAGGAATTACTTTAGTTAAAACTGAACAATTAAAATATAACACGAATAAACTTCCCCCGAAGGGGAAAACCATACTTTTGCAGCTAAGAATAATACTATGAGCGACGATAAGAAAGTAATATTTTCAATGGTGAAGGTGAATAAAACTTTCCCTCCACAAAAACAAGTTTTAAAGGATATCTACCTTAGTTTTTACTACGGTGCCAAGATTGGAATTATCGGTCTTAACGGTTCTGGAAAGTCAACACTCTTGAAGATTATTGCTGGAATTGAAAAATCCTATCAGGGAGATGTTGTTTTTTCTCCCGGCTATAATGTGGGTTACCTTGAACAAGATCCTCAGTTAGATGCAAATAAAACTGTGATTGAAATTGTGCGCGAAGGGGTTCAGCCAATCATGGATATTCTTGCCGAATACAATGAAGTAAACGAAAAAATGGGCCAGGAGGAATACTATTCCGACATGGATAAAATGGATAAGCTGCTTTCCCGCCAAGGTCTACTTCAGGATGAAATTGATTCGAAAAATGCCTGGGAAATTGATTCTACCCTTGAACGGGCGATGGATGCACTTCGATGCCCCGAGCCAGATAGAACCATCGGAACGTTGTCGGGAGGTGAGAGAAGAAGAGTTGCTCTTTGTCGCCTACTTCTGCAACAGCCAGAAATACTTCTACTCGATGAACCTACCAACCACCTTGATGCTGAGTCAATTGATTGGTTAGAGCAACATCTTCAGAATTACCAAGGAACAGTGATTGCCATTACCCACGATAGGTACTTCCTTGATAATGTGGCAGGTTGGATTCTTGAACTCGACCGTGGAGAAGGTATCCCTTGGAAAGGAAACTACTCTAGTTGGCTAGAGCAAAAAGGCAAACGACTTTCTCAGGAAGAAAAAACTGAATCTAAGAGACAGAAAACACTTGCTCGTGAGCTTGAGTGGGTTCGTCAAGGTGCAAAAGGCAGACAAACAAAGCAAAAGGCTAGACTTCAATCATACGATAAACTCATGAATGAGGACGTGAAAGAGAAAGAAGAGAAATTGGAAATCTTCATTCCAAACGGCCCACGACTTGGAAATGAAGTAATTGAAGCTCAGGATGTTGCTAAAGCTTTTGGAGATAAATTATTGTATGAAAATCTGAACTTCCGTCTTCCACCGGCAGGTATTGTTGGTATAATTGGACCAAACGGTGCTGGAAAAACCACCATCTTCAAGATGATTATGGGACAGGAAAAGCCTGATAAAGGTGAGTTCAAGATTGGTCCAACGGTAAAAATCTCTTATGTAGATCAAACTCATGATGCACTTGATCCGAACAAATCTGTTTGGGAAGTAATTACAGGTGGAAATGAAAACATTGAACTAGGCGGAAGATCATTAAATTCAAGAGCTTACGTGAGTCGCTTTAATTTTAGCGGTGCTGATCAGGGTAAAAAAGTAGGTGTACTTTCGGGAGGAGAAAAAAACAGACTTCATCTTGCCATGGCTTTAAAAGCTGAAGGAAATGTGCTTTTACTCGATGAGCCTACAAATGATATTGATGTGAACACGCTTAGGGCACTTGAAGAAGGACTTGAAAATTTTGCTGGTTGTGCTGTAATTATTAGTCACGACAGATGGTTCCTCGATAGAGTTTGTACGCATATATTAGCCTTTGAGGGCGATTCGCAAGTATATGTTTTTGAAGGAGGATATTCTGAGTATGAGGAGAATAAGAAAAAACGACTTGGAGATCACGAGCCGAAACGTATTCGTTACAAAAAGCTTGTAAATTAATTTCCTTTGTACGTGTATTTTTTATAATTTAGTCGTATAAAATAAATTAGTCATGGATGCAAAAGTCACACTTAGCTTTGATGCCTCCGTTATTGAAAAGGCAAAGAATTACGCAGAGTCGCAAGGCATAAGTTTAAGTCGGCTTACAGAAGTGCTTCTCAGACGCCTCACCTCTGGCGGGTATCAAAATATAGAAGAATTTCCTGTAGCAGATTGGGTTCAACAACTTTCTGAAGGTGAAGCTCACTATGTCAAAGCTCCAAAAAGCTCTAAAAATCTAAGAGCAGAAATGCGAGGTTCTAAATAGGCATGAGTCATGAAAGTTTTCATTGATGCCAATGTTCTTATTGCGGTTGTTAACAAAGAATACCCAGCTTTTGATGCTTGTTCAAGGGTTTTAAGCCTCGCGGCGGATAAAAGGTTCACGCTATTTGTTTCAACTTTGTCGCTAGGTATTTGCTGGTATTTTGCAGAAAAGAAAAGCGGACGAACGATAGCAAATGAAAAAATCCGACTCATAATGAAGCACTTTTCAATTAGTGATTGCGGTCAAAAAGAAGCTCTGGCTGCTATCTCCGAGAAAAAGGCAGATGATTTTGAAGATGCTATCCAAGTGCATTCTGCTAAAAGCTCAGCTTGCTCAAGTATAGTTACTTTGAATGAACGCGATTTCTACTTCACCAATTTGGAAGTGATCAATCCTTTAGATTTCCTATATAAATATGTTTAATCCAATCTGCGTATTTCAATTGAGCATATTGAATAGATTAGATTTATGATAGCAGTTTTCCAAAATACCGCAACCAATTAATAAACTGAGACGAGAAACATGAATAGATTTATCAAACTTCTTCTATTAATACTGCTTCCACTGGCTGTAGGTGCTATTTCTGGATACTTCTCTGTGAGTGCAATTGGCTCTTGGTATATGCAATTAAACCGTCCAACGTGGAATCCTCCAAGTTGGCTTTTTGGTCCTGTTTGGACAACTCTTTACCTGATTATGGGATACAGCAGTTTTAGAATTGCTGAAAAAGAGAAAAACAAAGAGCGCTATAATGCTTTACTCATTTATGGAATACAGCTTTTCTTCAATTTTTGGTGGAGCATCTTATTCTTTGGATTTCATTTAATAGGAACAGCCTTAATAGAGATTATCATACTTTGGATTCTTATCGTACTAATGATTGCTAAATTCAGAAAGATTGATTCACTTGCTGCCTATCTGAATATTCCCTACTTGCTCTGGGTTAGTTTTGCCACAGTTCTAACGGCCACTATTTATTCATTAAATTAATGAGTCTAAAACAAGATGTAATTGACACTTGCCGCGACTTGCTTAAGTCACGCCAACTAGAACTCCAAAAAGATGAGGAGTCGGCAAGAGAATCGGCAGCATCTGAAACAAAAAGCTCTGCTGGCGATAAACATGAAACTTCAAGAGAATTAATTCATCGCGACCGTGAAATTATCACCCAAAGCCTGAATGAACTAAGTAAACAACTACTCGAACTTGATAAAGCTCAGGATGCTGCAAGTTCTGATTTGATAAGGCTTGGTTCTATCGTAAAAACTAGTCTTGGATATTTTTTTCTTGGTCCATCGTTAGGTTTTGTGAATTCTAACGACTTAAAGGTTGCTTGTGTATCCGTTTCAGCTCCAATTGCTTTAGTCATTTTAGGCAAAAGCGCAGGAGAATCGGTGAATTTCAGAGGAAATATTCTTAAAATAGAATCGGTTGCCTGAACAGATACCCTTGCTTAACGTTTATTTAATTAAATCACACAAACATGAAACAAGGCATTACTTTACTCTTTAATATTCTAATCAGCATAAGCATCTTCGCTCAAGTTCCTAAAACGGTTGTAGTTGAGCATTTCACAAATACACGATGCAGCATTTGCGCATCTCGCAATCCTGGCTTTTATTCAAATCTCGCCAATCAAGAAAATACAATTCACATTGCTTTTCATCCAAGTGCACCCTACCCTACCTGTGTTCTCAATGCATACAACATGTCAGAAAATGATGCACGAACAGGTTACTATGGTTTATTCGGTTCAACTCCCGATTTTGTTATTCAAGGAACAGTAATTTCACCCTCAGCAAATTTTTCAAGTCCTGCTCTTTTTGATCCATTTGAGATGGAAACTTCACCTGTTTCAATAAATGTTTCACACTCAATTGTTGGCTCTAATGTGGAATTGAGGGTTGCAATTCTTACTGAAGCCACAAATAACCTCAACGATTTGGTGATTTTTGCAGCGCTTAAAGAAGACGTAGTTAATTATGCTGCACCTAATGGCGAAGACGTTCATTATGATGTGTTTAGAAAATCATACTTCTCAATTGAAGGCACATCCCTAAGCCTAGCAAGTACCGTTGGAGATTCGGTAGTTCTCACTGCAAGTTTATCATTAGACCCAAGTTGGGATATTAACAATGTTAGTTCTTTGATTATTCTGCAAGAAAGCGGCAGCAAAGAAGTAATTCAAGCTAAAGAGGCTGGTATTGATGATGTGCCTTTAACCATTCAAAAAGCAAAAAATATTGAATTCAGTATTTTCCCCAACCCGGCTAGTTCAAAAGTGACTATTCAGAGCTCCTCAAATGACAACTCTCATTTTGAAATCTACAATGCATTGGGTAAAAAACTAAAATCAGGAACTTTTAATAATTTGGCTGAGATTAAAATCGACGACTTATTACATGGAGTATATTTCGTCAAAATAAGTTCTGGCAATAAAGAGAAGGTTCAGCGTTTATTGGTAAAGTGATTCAGTAATTAATGAAGATTTGTTTCAGCCTTTTGATTGTATTTTTCACCTTACAGGTGGATGCCCAAAAAATCATTGATTTTGATCAATTTATTGAGCGGACTCATCAACAAAATGACACCTTGTACGTGGTTAATTTCTGGGCTACCTGGTGCAAACCATGCATTGCTGAAATACCAGCATTTGAAAAATTGAATTCCGAACTTAAGAGCTCTCCTGTAAAAATCATACTTTTAAGTCTAGACTTTAAAAGTCAGTCTTCTAATGTTGAAGCTTTCATTAATAAAAATGGGATTCAAAGTGAGACTGCATTATTGAGTGCAGGAAATCCTAATAGTTGGATTGATAAAATCGATGAAAGTTGGAGCGGAGCAATTCCAGCAACAGTATATTACAGGAATTCAGAAAAGCTCGAATTTCATGAAGGAGATTATTCAGAAGAAACACTTAAAAACTCAATCAATAAATTAACCCAATAACATGAAAAACATAGCAATTGCAATTTTCAGCTTAATCCTTTTAAGCTCATTCGTAAACCATCAAGGCTATCATATTGGTGATACAGCAACCGATTTCAATCTTAAAAACATTGACGGTAAAATGGTCTCTCTTTCATCAATGAAAGCAGAAGGATACGTTGTAGTTTTCACTTGCAACCATTGTCCGTTTGCTAAGAAATATGAGGACAGATTAGTAAAGCTTAATAAAATCACTTCAGCAAAAGGTTATCCTGTTGTAGCAATAAACTCAAATGATGCTGAACAGTATCCTGAGGATAGCTTCGAAAACATGAAAGTGAGAGCCGAGGAAAAAAAGTTCAACTTCCCCTATTTGCATGATGAATCACAAGCTATTGCTAGAACTTATGGAGCTACCAAAACTCCCCATGTTTTTGTTCTAAATAAGGAAGGGGATGATTTAAAAGTAAGATACATCGGTGCCATTGATGATAATACAGAAGATGCAGCGGCAGTCAAGATAAAATATGTTGAAAATGCTATCGATGCTTTAAAAAGCAAGAAGCCAATCGAAATTCAGGAGACCAAGGCAATTGGATGCTCTATAAAATGGAAAAAGTAAATATAAAAAGCCCCGATTCATCGGGGCTTTTTATTCGAATACAGAATACAATTCATTAAATGCTTCTTGTCCGTATCTAACAGTATTATTTGAATCTAAATGAAACAGTGCAACATTGATAGATTGCGTATTTAAGAATGGTTTCACTTGTTTGGCAGCACGCATAGATTTTCGGGGAGAAATCTCCTCTACCCTCAAACGGTCTGTATCCTTGAAATAACTGCCGTGAAAATAACATTCCGCCAAAGGCACAAAAAGGCCCTTGGCTTTTTCATAAAACAAGTTGCTTTCTCTAGTCTCTTTTAGTGTGATGTTTTGAATCACTGACATAACATCACCATTACGTTGATGAACGCCCCAGCTAAATACTGGCAAAGCCAAATCTAGGGGAAGTCGGTAATTTTTAATGTAAGAAACATACCGTGCTGCTACATCAGCATCGTAGATGGAGTTTCTTGTCCCGGGCTCATCAATATTTCCAGTATTGTAAAAAATTAGCATACCTCTATCAACAGGAGGAACTCCTGCCACATCTGGCGATTTAATATGCTTTAACATAATGCTACAGCTCAGTTTCTGATCTATAGGTTTCAGACTTGCTTTCAAAAGATTCAATAAGGAAAAATAATGTTCTCTTGTTTCAGAGCTCCACTCGCAATCTATCTGCAATTCGGCCCACGAAAAACTTGCTGAATCACTAATTGCATCAACACTTTGAATAATTTGAGCAGACAATGCTTCTAATCCCTTAAAAGGCATATTTAGAAAAATATCATTAGAAAGATGCACCACTGGCACAAATTCCATTTCAGTAGAAGTGAGCTTCGATGGAAATGAAACTACATCGGTATTCTTTAAACTTTTTGTTGGTTTATCCCAAACCACATGAAAGCATTTAAGATAGATTCTTTGGTTTCCAAGAGCACTAAGTAAACGGGCATCTTCTCCAGCTATATCAAAACTCGGCTTCCAATAGTAAAACGACCTGCTCACCTCTCGATTCGACTTACACGAACTAAAAACTAACAGGAAACAAAAAGCCTTGAGAAGGATGAATCTCATAACCCTAAATTTAGAAGAAGCCGCCAAGTGTAAAATGACAAAATCAGGTCAAAACCAACATCTTGAATATTTACAATGAGCAGATTGAACAAGAACCACAGATGCTTGTTTTTATAATACCTTTGCACATCAAGAATTTCTAGAAATGAGCTTTATTCCTACAACTGTTTACGCAGAAGCAACACCAAATCCTTCAACAATGAAATTTGTCGCTAATCGCTTAATTATAGAGCCCGACAAGCTAGTTGAATATTTAAATGAAGCGGAAACAACTGGCTCTCCTTTAGCTCAAGAACTATTTAAAGGCGGCTATGTAAAGGCGCTGTTTTTTTCTGGAAACTTTGTAACTATCACAAAAACAGATGCTAAAGAATGGACCACACTAACAGGTCCTGTTAGAGAATTTCTTACAGACTACTTTACCAAAGGTCTTCCTGTTATCGAAGTTTATCCTGAAAAACAAGTGGTAAAAGAAACAGTTAAAGAGGCTGCTATAGTCGAAGGCAGCATGGAAGAGCAGATTGTGAACATCCTCGAAGAATATATTCGCCCAGCTGTTGAACAAGATGGTGGTGCAATAACTTTCAGATCTTTTAACGAAGGTGTTGTTACAGTTGCGCTACAAGGAGCTTGTTCAGGTTGCCCATCTTCAAAAGTAACTCTTAAATCAGGCATTGAAAACCTACTCACTAGAATGGTTCCGGGAGTAACGGAAGTGGTAGCCGAAGAAATTTAAACTTTTGATACTCATGCTATTAATTTTCTTAGATTTATAGCATGAACCACTCCTACTTACGCCACTACCTATTCATTTTTCTTCTGTTTTCTTCAACAGGAGCATTCTCTCAAGCTATTACTGTTGATACCTCAGCAAACTGGCAACAGTCCATTTCCTCTATACTTGGAGGAAACTGTGTACAAATATCAAACGTCCAGTTCACAAACAACCCAGGTTCTGCGGCCTATTTTTCTCAGGGAGATGAAATCGGACTTGCTGAAGGAATCGTTTTAAGTAGCGGAAGCCTTGGTCCTTTCTTATCTGTTGCTGATACCTTTCTAAATGAATCCTTTTCTCCTACAGAGGGCGATTCCTTGCTTGAGCAATATGCACTTCAGGAACTAGGCTATACCGGTAATGCCACTTCTTACGATGCTAGCCGTTTGCAATTCAATTTTATTTCACCCGTTGATCAAGAAGTTACTATTCGATTTGTTTTCGCATCTGAAGAGTATCCTGAGTTTGCTCCACCGAACAATTCATTTTTCAATGACATATTTGCTTTCTTCGTTAAAGAAGCAGATTCTATTGATTATGAAAACATTGCGGTGGTTCCAGGCACTAATCTGCCGGTTACGATTGGAAATATTAATGCAATAACCAATTCTGAATTCTATCTTGAGAGTTTAACAACAGGAATTCCATTTGCATTTGACGGTTACACTACGCCTTTAACAGCAACATTCACAGCTCAGGCAGGTGTTATGTATCATATGATTATTGCCATTTCAGACATTGGCGATAGCGCTTTCGACACTGCCGTATTTCTTGAATTGGCTCAAACTGGAAGTCAAAGTGTGCATGGAAAAGCATATTTTAATGAAGAACCGCTGGTGGCTGCTGACGTAAATCTTTATGGCTTTAATACAGAACCGGGTGCTTTTGATGCTGTTGGATTAGATGTAACTGACCCTGACGGAAAATATTCTATCGAAGATGTCGAACAAGGACTATACATTGTTCATGTTGTACCAAATATTGGTGCTTACCCTGATGCTCTTCCAGTATACTTTCCAGGAGTTGTTTTGTGGGAAGACGCCGTGGGCGTTGGAGTTGCTTGTGATTCTTTGGATGTAGATGGTCCTGGAATGATATTCATCACTGGGCCAGGCGAAATTAGCGGAACCATTGGTCAAGATCCTTTCGGGGGTAAACTTCGTTCTGATGATTTGATTCCTTACGAAGGGGTGAATGTTTTTCTTCAAGATTCGGCAAGTCTCGAATGGCGGGGCTTTGATGTAACTGATGTTTTAGGCGAATACACATTTAACAATCTTGGATATGGAACGTACTATGTTTACCCAGATGTTGCCGGAATTCCAATCTTAGAAGCTAGAAAAGTTGTTATTAATGAGCTTTCGCCTTCGGCGGAAGGAATTAATTTCCAGATGAATGAAGATGGCGTTTTGGATATTGCAGGTAACCAGCAAATTGCGCTGATTGATACAGGCAGTAATGTTGAATGGACAGTTTCTGCCTCTCTTCATTACTTCGATATTTCAGGATACAACATGAAGCTTAGGCTTGGTGCAGATACATTGATTAACGACACTTTGTATACTTCCATTTGGGCCGATGGAATTATGAATCAGTTTGATGTGTATAATGAAGATGAGGCAATTATCATTGGTGGTTTCAGACAATTGGGCTCTAAACTATATCTCAGAATGATGAATCCTAATTCTCCTATTGATAATAGAGATATTCTTTACTTTGATAGCAATCTGCAAGTTGGCGATACATTACATTACCCAACATTCTTAGAATGGAGTTTCACTGAGGATGCAAAATCAGTAATCATTTCGAGAGATACCTTTGAGTTAAATGGCATAAACAGAATTCGTTGGGAGCTAGAAAGTCTAAATGATTTTTCATTCGAAAATGAAATGTTTATCTCCGGAATTGGGAATTCGAAAGGTCTATTTAATTTGGGCGCCATAGAAGGGCTGCATAGTCCATGGTTTGCGAATCTTTGTTATACTGACGCCAATGGTAATAGCAACTTTGCACAGGATATTTATTCGGTGTATGAAAATTACAATCTTGATGTTTGTTTTCTGATAACTGGTAGCATTGACGAAAACGAAAGTTCTCATTTTGACCTTTACCCAAACCCGGGACAATCTGGCTTTACGATAAAGCAGGAGAAATTCGAAAAAGCTGAAATCTTTGTTAGAGACCTAAGCGGAAGAGAGCATTTAAGAACTCAGCTTCTACAAGATAATCAGTCTTTTCAGCTTGATTTCTTAGATGCAGGAGTTTATCTCATTGAACTCAGAACATCATCTGGAACCTCCACCTTTGTCCGTTGGATTAAACAATAAGAGCCTTTTTCAAGAAATTCGTTGATTATTTTAATTAGGACTTTCTTCAAAGAAAAAATCACTTATCTTTGCCGTCCTTTTAGAGTACCCTTATTTTGGAACCACATAAAGAATACATGATTCAGTTCGCTGGACTGAAAGATGGATTACACAGGTTTACCTATGAAGTCGGGGATGAGTTCTTTGATTCTTTTGAGCAAACCCTTGTAACAGGAGGTAATGTTCATGTAACACTTGATTTGGATAAGCAAAGCGACCATCTAAATCTGCATTTCAGCTTCGCAGGAAGTATGCATGTAGATTGCGACAGATGTTTAGCTTCTGCACCATTCCCAATTAAAGGTACATCGAACCTTATTATTCAGCTTCAATCAGGTGATTCTGACGATGCTGATATAATCTATCTTTCATCAGATGCCTACCAATACAACATTGCTCAATACCTATATGAAACCTTGGCATTATCGCTCCCGCTCCGTTTGGTTCCTTGTGAAACAAGCGGCGATATGTCAATATGCGACCAGGAAGTAATTGCAAAACTGGAAGCTCTGAGCGTAAGTGAACCCGCAATTGAAGAAGAAGCACCAACAGATCCTCGTTGGGATGCTCTTAAGAAATTGTCGGGAGATAAATGAATTTAGAACTGATTGAAATAAACAACCATGGCACACCCGAAACGGAAAATTTCGAAGACCCGCCGCGATAAACGCAGAACACATTATAAGGCAGAATTGCCTACGCTGGCGAAGTG
This sequence comes from Bacteroidia bacterium, assembly GCA_040882555.1. Classification (GTDB taxonomy): domain Bacteria; phylum Bacteroidota; class Bacteroidia; order M30B66; family M30B66; genus M30B66. The sequence continues at coordinate 1,684 of JBBEBC010000093.1, read as the reverse complement.
TTCAACAACTGGAGCAATACACCTTTACCACCGTGCGTATTACGTAGATGGTGACCTTTACTATAAAGGAAAAGTGGTAGTTCCAGCTAAAACGAACGTTTAATCTCGTTCATTTAGTAATTGGCTGAACGAGCAAGGCTTTCATGCACATCGGCCTAGATATCACGGGAGGGGATTTTGCCCCTGACGCAACCCTGAGCGGAGCGCTCCTTGCGGTTGATGAAATTCCTACGTCTTGTCAAATCGTGTTAATTGGTGATAAAGATCTAATTGCTGCAGGGTTAATTGATAGAGGAATCCATCCCGAAAAGTTTGAAATTGTACATGCCCCCGATGTTATCGCCATGGGTGATAATCCTACGCGTGCATTTGCGTCAAAACCACATTCGTCAATTTCTGTTGGTTTCCAACTTCTGAAGGAAGAAAAAATTCAGGCTTTCGTTAGTGCTGGTAACACTGGTGCTATGCTTGTTGGTTCTGTCCTTAGCGTGAAACCTATTGAGGGAATTAATAGACCTTGCATCATGTCACTCATTCCAAAGGAAAATGGTGGTGCAGGTGTTCTACTCGATGTTGGCTCAAATGCTGATTGTAAACCCGAAACTTTATTACAGTTCTCCATTCTTGGTTCTATGTATGCAGAGAATGTTCTCGGTATACAGCATCCAAAAGTTGGTCTTATTAATATCGGAGAAGAACCTGAAAAAGGAAATGCAGTCGCACTTGCCGCGCATCAGCTGATGATTGCCTCTTCAGATATAAACTTTATTGGCAATATTGAAGGTCGAGACCTATTCAATGACAAAGCTGATGTTATGGTGTGCGACGGTTTTACCGGAAATATAGTCCTAAAACTAGCTGAATCATTCTACACTATTTTCAAGGAAAGAGGATTTTCTGATGACTATATCGACCGTTTTAATTACGAGACTTACGGGGGAACTCCTATCTTAGGCATTAATTCTACAGTTATTGTAGGTCATGGGATATCCAATGCTGAAGCAATAAAAAATATGATTGTCCTTGCTCACGATGTTGTGAATGCGGGATTAACAGACAAAATAAAAGCTATCATACAACATGAGTAAAATCCACGCCGCTATCACCGGAATACAAGGATACGTTCCTGATTACATTCTCACCAATCAGGAACTTGAGAAAATGGTTGATACTACAGATGAGTGGATCATGACCCGAACGGGAATTAAGGAAAGACATATCCTGAAAGGAGAAGGCAAAGCTACGTCTGATATGGCTGTTGAAGCCATCAAAGGCCTTCTTGAAAAAACGAATACCAAGCCTGAGGAAGTAGAACTAGTGATTTTTTGCACAGTGACTCCCGATATGATTTTCCCGGCAACAGCTAATATAGTTTGCGATAAAGTAGGGATGAAAAATGCATGGGGATTTGATTTGAGTGCAGCTTGCAGCGGATTTCTTTTCGGTCTAACTACAGGATCTCGTATTATTGAATCTGGTGCTCATAAGAAAGTTATTGTGGTTGGGGCTGATAAGATGTCGGCCATTGTTGACTACACAGATAGAACAACCTGCGTAATTTTTGGGGATGGATGTGGCGCAGTGATGCTTGAACCAACCGAAGAAAGCATTGGTATCATGGATTCGATTTTAAGAACGGATGGTTCAGGGAAAGAATATTTACACCAAAAAGCAGGAGGGTCAC
>JBBEBC010000092.1:65456-101358 GCA_040882555.1 Bacteroidia bacterium | reverse complement strand
TCGTACAGCCGGCAATAGTAACCGACCATTCAAGTTCAGTTATTCCTGAGGAAAGTGAAGTTAAGTTTGATTGAGCATTGTTGGCATCACTCAAAGTTCCACTTCCGCTTATGATGGTCCAAAGGCCAGTTCCGGCCGATGTGCTTGCATTTAGCTGGGTTGAATCGCCACAAATACTTTGATCTAAGCCTGCAGAAATGATAGGTAACTCGTTTCTTGTAATTCTTACAGTGTCTGATGACTGAAGGACGCTGGAAACATAGAATTCCCAAACAAGCACATTTTCTCCAATTGAAAGTCCGGTGATGTAGGTTTCAAATGCTACAGGATCATTTATAGTTCCTGAACCTGAAATAAGGCTCCACAATCCATCCTCGGTTGAAGGCGAATTGCCAAAAAGTCCAGTTGAGTCTGAGCAAACGGTTTGGTCGTCGCCCGCGAAAGCGGGACCACCTCCTGCAACACTAGCAGATAACACACCCTGAATGAACAGAGCTAGGAAAAACACGATTGCAAAAGGTTGTTTTAGCACAATTCTATTTAATGAAGGACTAGACTATTAGTCTAATCGACGTCCAAAATACGAATTTCCGTGCGTCTGTTCTCTTGATGTTCAGCATCGGTGCATTTCTCGCCATTTGAACATTTGTTTTTAAGACGGCTTTCTCCATAGCCTTTGCCAAGAATGCGGGCCTTATCAATTCCTTTAGAAATGATGTATTCAGCAGCAGAGGCCGCTCTTTTATCAGAAAGTTTCATGTTATAGTCATCCTTTCCTTGTGAATCAGTATGAGAGCCCAGCTCAATTGATAAGCCTGGATTTTCTTCCATTACCTGAACAACATAATCAAGCACTTTAGCTGCATCAGGTCGAACGTCGGCCTTGTCTAAATCATAAAAAATACCTTCCAAAGCAATAATGCCACCTTCTCTTAACTGAAGCAATTTTAGGTTTGTTTCAATAGTTCTACTCCCCTTGTTAATACTGATGTTTGCTTTACTCTTTGACGTTGAAAAATATCCAATACGTGAAGTTGAAATTAACCAAGAAGACCCTTCTTTCATAACCGTTTCATACATTCCTGATTGGTCAGTCATAGCATCAATAATCTCTTTGCTTACCTCATCAAAAAGTCTGATTCTCGCATTATTCACAGGGTCGCCGTTTTGCTCTTCAGTAACTCTCACTTTAACAAGAACGCCTCTTTTTGGAGGTATTCCGGTGCCTAAGCGGATATCAGAATCTCTTTCGCCCTGTTTGCACGCTGCTTTAAATACACCAGAAACAATGGGCAATCCTTCCTTTTCAAGGGTTACTTCATATTCATGACAAGGTTCAAGCAAAAATTCAGCATTTCCTTTTGCATCTGTTTCAGCTGTTCGTGGAGTAGATTTTCCGTCACTTAAATCCTTCAAACTCACTTTTGCCTTGTCAATATCCAAATTCTTGTATTTATCAAAAGCATGAAACTTTAGCTTGGGTCGCTTGATTTTCAGCATAATTTCTGAAGCTGAATTAATTGGACAATCCACTTCTACATTCAGTTGATGCTCAGGATAATGCTCTGCCTTAACAACAGCCTTGTAGGTATTGCAAGGCTTAAGCATGTTCATTGAGATTCCTTGTTGATCGCTTACAGCATTTGCCATCGGCCGAGAGGCCTGATAAAAAACAATTTCAGCATTAGGAATTGCTTTGCCAGTTTCTGAATCAACCACCTTTATTTTAGATGCTTTTGGGGAATAGGTGTATTGATACACGTCATCTCCGCCTTTTCCACCTGGCCTATTTGAGCTCACATAGCCTGCCCTGGCATCTTTCAAAATAATCAACGAGAAATCATCGAAAGAGCTGTTTAACGGTGAGCCTTGATTTAGAGGTTTACCAAGGCTATCGCCAATAAATTCAGCAGTAAAAACATCTAAACCTCCCATTCCTCCCCAACCATTTGAAGCAAATGAAAGCAGACTATCGTTATAAACAAAAGGGAAGAGTTCATTCCCAGAACTGTTGATGCCGGGACCTAAATTGCGAGGTTCTGACCAAGTGCTGTCTTTATAAATTGATACGTAAATATCACTTCCGCCGTAACCGCCGGGACGGTCGCTAGAGAAATACAATTTTTTACCATCGGCAGAAAATGCCGGATGACCATTTGAAAATTCAGGGCTGTTGTACTTGAAAGGGACGACATTCTTAAAATCGCGCTTTCCTGGCTCGGCGAAAAAGATGCTAAGTTTATTGATGTGGTCTCCGCTTCGCTTGACCTTGCCTTTGTTGAAGCTGTTTCTAGTAAAAGCTACTTGTTTTCTTTCGGAAGAATAAGAAGCTGGACCTTCGTGATACTTGGTATTGATTCTACGTGAAAGCTTTTTCGCTTTGGGATCGCCCGTAGGGCTGACAAAAAACAAATCCAACCAGCGGTTATTATCCCAAGGATATTTTGAAGGAGAATAGCCTCTTTGATTTCCACCAGAAACCATAATAAAACCTTCATTATAAGGTGTTAGACTAAAATCGGAAGCCGAAGTATTGAATGGTGCCAATTCAAGAGAATAGCTATCTGATTCATCAAAGAATGACTTGTATGAACTTAGTGAATTGCTGAATCTTTTGCCCCGTTTGTCGACGGCCATAAGTTCATCATATTTCACAAACCACTTGGCAGCTTCATCCTTTTTACCATTCGTTTGAAGAGCTAAGGCATAGTTTAGAAAATCTTCATTTTTCGCGTTTCCAGCTTCAATGAGCGTTCTCAAATATTTTTCTGCACGTTGGTTATCGCCAGTTTTAACACTTGATGTGGCCAAGTTGCGAATTACCTGCTGATTGTTTGGGCTTTTTTCAAGTACATATTCGTACAAGCTTATTGCCTCTGAATATGAATAGTTTTCGAACAGCTTATTTGCTTTTCTTTCGGCAGGAGTTTGAGCAAACAAAGAAATGCAGGTGATGCATGCTAAAAAGCATAGTATGAGATGTTTCCTGAAGTTTATCTGAAGCATAATTTCTACTTAGAAATAGCGAGGTGTCAATGTTTTGTTTTTGTTGAAGCCGAAATCTGTTCTTAGCATGATTTCATGGGTTCCTCCCACATTTCCTGAAAGTTTGGAAACGGTTTGATCGTAGGCATAACCTATTCGTAAGTTTCTGTTAAGCTGAATCTCGAGCAAAGTCACTAGCGCATCGCCACTTCGGTAAGAAAGACCCAAACCTATAATGTCTAACCAATATAAGTTTGCATTCAAATCAACTTGAACAGGAGCTCCTGCAACCTGCTTAATCATAAATGAAGGCTTAAGCTTGAAGATTGGCGATAGCTCTGTTACAAAACCGGCACTTAAGTTTGCATGAGTTCTATTACGCGCTACATAAGTTGTTTGGACTTGCTGAGCGCTGATGATATTATTCCTAAGATTGGGAATACCTAAACTTACATACCAATTATCAGAGTACCAAAAGGCGCCGGCTCCGAAATTGAAGCTCCACTGGCTAATATTACCTTGAAAAGCTTCATCAAAACCTTGGTCAGGGCTCAATTGGATTTCATTCAAATTAAGACTAAAATTTCTAGCTCCTGCTTGAAGTCCGAGTGATAACCTACTCTTTTTAAACTTCAGATGATAGGCGTATGCCGCCATGAAAGCGTTGGTTGACATATCACCTACTTGATCATTAACAAACGAAAAGCCCAAACCAACCTGTTCATTTTTAGTTGGTGCATGAACTGTAAGGTTAGCTGTTCTAGGAGAACCCGGGAAATCGAGCCATTGCCTACGAAACAAACCTACAGCCTGAAGGTGATCGAGCGAACCTGCATAAGCAGGATTAATTGCCATGTGGTTAAACATGTACATACTGTACATGGGATCTTGTTGGGCTTTGCTAACAAACCCCGAAACAAGAAGAACAAGAATTAAAAGAATCTTTTTCATTTTATTAGGAGTTCATTGATTAGCGCCAAAGTGTGAGATAGCCTTTTCTTGTTTCATTTTCTCCTTCAATTTGCACAAGATAGTAATATGTTGCTTCAGGGAGTTGTTCTCCAAACAAAACTCCTCCTGTAGTGCATACTCCATCCCAGTTATTTTGGTAAGAATCACTTTCATAAACTAAATTTCCCCATCGGTTGAAAACCTTGATATTAACCTGTTTGCCTTCAACACCGTAGATTACAAATAGGTCGTTAGAAAGGTCTCCGTTTGGAGAAAACCCTTCTGGAATAAAAATCTCTCCACATAAGGCATTCTCATCAGCTAGAAGCAAAATCTGTATGCTATCAGAAGCTGCACATGGACTTTGGCCCGTTGTAAAAACAAGCACATTTGAGCCTGGGGCTATGCCTGAAACATTTGTCGTAGCCTGAGTTTCGTTACTGAAAATAGCAGAGCCCTGGGTTACGGTCCAAAAACCTTCAGGATTTGAGCTTGTACCTGTTATTGTTATACTTCCATAGTCTGGGCAGACAGAGGTATCCGCTGAAAGCGAAACCACACCTTGTGTAATACTTGTAATATTAACCGTGTCGGTTGAAGTGCATTCGCCAAGAGTGGTGGTGTAAGTCAGCTGGTTGATCCCTGTTTGAAGGTTATTTACTAGAATGCTAACTTCTTGAGGGTTGGAAATTTCTCCTTCGCCAGTAACAAGTTCCCAAAGGATAGCGCCTTGAGCAGGATCGCTACCCGAAAGTGTTACTTCTGTGCCGCATACAATCTGATCTTCTCCAGCAAATGCCGGAGCTGCAGCAGGGTTTGAGGTGATGATAACCGTATCGGTAACAGAGGCATTTCCAGAATTCACTGTCCAAATAAACACATTATCTCCTTCAGCAAGAGCACTAACCGTGGTTTCAGGGTCATTTTGATTAGCAAAAGTTCCAGAGCCAGAAGCAATAGACCATGTTCCTGTGTTAGGAGCAGGATCTTCCGCTGAAAGCGCAGTTATATTTCCACAAATTATCTGGTCAGGACCAGCATTTGCCATTAGTTCTTCCTCTCCAATATTTATGAAAATTGTATCCGGGTAACATTCTTCAGGTGGAATATCAGGGCCCTCACAAATAAGCACCACGATGGTATCTGAGCCAATAAATCCTTCGTTAGGAGTATAAATAAATGAACCGTCTGGTTGCAACACTATCGTTCCGCTGCTTGGTCCTGAAATTGGCGTAGTGTTTGCCACCAACTCATCATTATCTATATCTGAATTGTTATCGTTGATATTTCCAGAAATTGTAGCTCCCGGATTTCCTGAAAGGGTATCATTTACAATAGCAGGCGGATCATTGATTGGCAACACGTTTATGATAATGGTATCATTTCCGCAAATAATTGGAAGTGGTAAACCACTATCGCAAACCGCTACAATGAAGGTGTCAAGACCAAAATAATTGGGATCGGGAGTGTAAATGAATGTTCCATCGGAGTTCACAATCACCGTTCCGTTTGAAGGTTGTTGAATCAGAACTGTATCTGCGGTTAAGGTTGTTCCATCTGGGTCAACATCGTCGGTAATAAATGAACCGCTTAAGGTCGAATCTTCATCAACAGTAAACTCATCATTCGTAATACTAGGTGGTGTATTGCATGAACGATTTACAATCACCTCATCGGTTGAATCAGGACAAAAACCTCCGAGGATTGTCCAAACGAAGATGTTTTCTCCTTCACCTAATGAATCTACTATTGAAGTTGCTGATGTAGAATCACTAAAAACTCCAGAGCCACTTGCAACTGTCCAAAAACCAGATAAACCAGCTGGTAAAACAGCCGAAAGAGTTGCTGAACTATCGCATAAAGTAATATCGTTTCCAGCGAAAGCTGTATCACCTCTGGCTATGGTAATTTCATCAGATTCTGGTGGACAAACTCCATTTGTTATTCTCCACTCAAACACATTGTTTCCAAGCTCAAGATCAGTTGCTGTAGTTGTTGCATTAGAAGGATCAAGCAGAATCGCATTTCCGCTAATCACTTCCCACATGCCAGTTCCAACAGTAGGAACATTTGCCGAAAGTGTAATTTCATCATCACATATCATCATGTCTTCCCCAGCAATGGCAGCACTCGGGGCTTCTAGACGAGTGATTGTTATTTCATCTATGGTTTCAGGGCAGTTTCCATTTTCTGGAACTGTCCACAAAAGTGTAACGGTGCCAACCACAAGACCTGAAACTTCAGACAAAGGATTGTTAAGGTCAGCAATCACAGCGATTCCGTCCAAAACGGTCCAGAATCCATTAGAAGAAGGTGTTGCACCAAGAATTGCCGTATCTGAACATGTTACAATTGGATCTCCCGCATCTGCTGGTAAAACTGTTGTATCTCTTGTTACCGTTACATTATCTGTTGAAGGTTTGCAAGAACCTGAAGTAATTGTCCATTGAAAAACATTTTCTCCGCTCGCCAAGCCTGAAACTTCTGTTGAGGGGTCTCCTGAATTTTCAAATGAAGCAGTGCCACTTAAAAGCGACCAAGTTCCTGTTCCAACTAAAGGAAGTTCTGCATTTAAGGTAGCCGTTTCTGAACATACTGCAATATCATTTCCAGCATTTGCGATGGAAGGCGGTTCAGATCTTAGAATTTGCATTTCATCAAATACTTCACAATCTCCGCTTGAAACTGTCCAACGTAATATGGCAATTCCTGGCACCAAACCAGAAACAGCAGAGTTTGGAGAGTTCACATCAGCAATTACAGCGCTTCCTGAAATTAAAGTCCAAGTTCCACTTCCTGCAACTGGTTCTCCTGCCGAAAGAACTGCGTTATCATCACAAACGCTTAAATCGGGACCTGCATTTGGTGTGATTGGCTTTTTGGCAACATTTAGTACCAATGAATCGCTATTTGCGGGACAAGAACCATTGGTGACCGTCCAGATAATTACGTTCTCACCCATTGAAAGCATGCTTACTTCAGTAGTTGAAGCAGAAGGGTTAGCGAATATTCCTGAACCAGTAGTTGACCAAGCTCCTATTCCTACAACAGGAATCTCGGCATTCAGGAAATAATTTGTCGAACACAAGGCACTATCCACTCCTGCATTTGCTGCTGATGGAGGCTCAAAGTTCGTTACTATCAATGTATCAGATGTTTCAGGGCAGTTACCTGTAATAACAGTCCAAACTAAAGTAACCAAACCAAAGCCGTTCGGAGTAATCTCAGAGTTGGGATTAGTAGCATCGCTCAATGTAGCATCGCCAGAAATAATGGTCCAAGTTCCTGAACCCGGATTGGGTTCAAATGCCTGAAGTTCTGTTGTTTCACTGCCGCAAATCTCCAAATCAGCACCAGCATTTGCAAAAGCTGCTACTGAATCTCGAGTAATAACTACCTGATCGGAGTTTGGCGGGCAAGTGCCGCTGCTTATTGTCCACTGAAGCACATTTACGCCTTCATCCAAGCCACTTACATTGGTTTGTGGATTTTGAGCATCTTCAAATATACCATTTCCAGAAACTACTGTCCAAATTCCCGAACCTGTAGTTGGGGTTTCAGCAGCGAGGGATGTTAGGTCAGAACAAAGTTGCTGGTCAGCGCCCGCATCGGCCTGTGAAGGCAAGTCATTAACCGTAATTACTAATTCGTCGCTGAGCTCAGGACAAGCTCCGTTTGTAACAGTCCATAGCAAGGTTGTAGTGCCTGGATTTAAATTAGAAATAAGGCTAGATTGACTATCTGGATTTGATAGGTCGCCACTTCCGCTAATTACTTGCCAAGCGCCAGAACCTGAAATAGGGTTTGCGGCATTGATAGTTACTGTATCTGCGCATATTTCAACATCGCCACCAGCATCAGCAAATGCATTATTTTCAGAAATAGTTACTGTAATGCTATCTGCAGAAGGTAAACAAGCACCGTTGCTTATTGTCCATATAAATGTCACCGTTCCGGTGGATAAGGAAGAAACTTCGGTTTGACTATCTGAAGGGTCAGTAATTGAAGCTATTCCAGATGATATTGACCAAAGCCCTGTTCCGATGGAAGGTGTATTTGCATTTAGTTGAATATCTGAGCCTTCGCAAATTTCTTGGTTTTCTCCTGCTAAAGCAGGGGATGGATTTTCGCTTCGCGTGATGGAAACTTGATCGAATACTTCGCAAGATCCATTTACGATAGTCCAACGCAAAACGGTTATTCCAACGTCGATGCCTGTTACTTCTGAAATGGGATCTGCCGGATCGGCAATTGTTCCTGTGCCACTTACGATTGACCATGTTCCAGTTCCAATTGCAGGAGAGCTTGCATTTAACGTAGTGAAGGTTTCACATATTGATTGATCTGCTCCAGCTTGCGGCTCAACCGGATCTTCGTTAACGGTAATTGTTAAAGTATCAGATTCAGTTGGACAAGCGCCATTAGAAATAACCCAAACAAGTTCGTTAATGCCTATTGAAAGTCCCGAAACCTGATCGTTTGGATCATTTACGTTGCTTAGAGTCGCTGTTCCTGAAAGTATTTGCCAAGTACCTATTCCTGTTACAGGTGTTTCTGCTTCGAGTAATGTTGAAGTACCACAAAGTGTTTGGTCAATTCCAGCTGAAGCAGGAGAAGGGTTTTCGCTTCGCGTGATGGATATTTCATCGAACTCCTCGCACGGACCATTTGTAACAGTCCACCTCAGAACAACCGTTCCGATGGCAATTCCTGTGAGTGTTGATGCATTATTGTTCGCATTTGAAATGGTAGCCGTGCCGCTTATAATAGACCAAGTGCCACTTCCTGTATTTGGTAAAACGGCATTAAGAGTGGTATTGTCTTCACAAATAGATTGATCCTCACCTGCATCAACAGGACTTGGGTTTTCAAATGCCGTTATTTCAACTTGATCAACCGAAGGTGGACAAACGCCATTGCTTACGGTCCACTCGAGTATATTTTGAGCAAAAGCAAGTTCTGATATGAGTGTTTGATTATTACTTGAATCAGCAATTGTAGCTGAGCCGGATGAAATAGACCAAACTCCTGTTCCATTAGAAGGAATTTCAGCGTTTAAAGAAAGTGAATTACCGCACAGAGCAGAATCTACTCCGGCAATTGCTGTTGAAGGCGGTTCATCTCTTTGAACATTCTGGATTGCGGTTGTTGGTGGACAAACGCCGTTGCTCACTATCCAGGTAAATGCAGAATTCCCAAAAGGGATAGAGTTTACAGCAGTGTTTGCATTCGTTGGATTTGTGATTGAAGCACCTAAAGGTGATACAGTCCAATTTCCGGTTCCAACTAAAGGCTCAGTTGCAGAAAGTGATGCAGCATCGCTGCAGATTTGTAAATCAATGCCAACACTTGCTTGAGAAGGATTTTCATCAACTTGAATCGAAATAGTATCAGTTACAAGTGAGCAATTTCCATTGGCGACAGTCCATATAATTTGAGTAATTCCAAGCCCAAGGTCACTCACATCTGTTTGAGGATCAGCAGAATTACTCAAGGTTCCTGTACCAGTCAAAAAAGTCCAATTTCCTGTTCCTGTTGAAGGCAAAGTTGCATCGAGCGAAGTACTTGAAGCACAAAGTTGCTGATCATCGCCTGCTAAAGCAGTTGTTGGCTGGATAAAACGTTCTATCGTAATATCATCCACCGAAGGTGTACAAATACCATTTGAAATTGACCAGCGAAATACGTTCAATCCTTCGCCCAGGTCTGAAACAGAGGTAGATGATAAGTTTGCATCAGCAATAATTCCTGAGCCCGAAACTAAAATCCAAGTACCAGAACCACTACTTGGGCTATTTGCATTTAGCTGAGCAATGTCGACACAAACCTGCTGATCATCGCCTGCAAGAGAATTATCTGGAGCAGGAATTCGTTCAATGCTAACCGTGTCGCTCGAAACACAATCGCTTCCATTGGTGATTGTCCAAACAAACTCACTAATTCCCAGCGCGATATCACTGATGGCAGTTGTTGCTGAAGTTGGATTTTGAATTACGGCGCTTCCGCTTAAAAGAGACCAAACTCCGGCTCCTATAATGGGTAAATTTCCTTCGAGAGAAGTAAAATCTTCACAAACCTGTTGATTCTCTCCAGCTGCAGCTTCAGTTGGTAAAAGAATAGCAATAACATTAACCGTTTCGCTCACTGAACATTGAGCATCATCTTTAACTGTAACAAGATAAGTTCCTGATTCAGAAACCAGCACCGAATCATTCACGATTTCAGAATTATCAGGAAAAGTCCATGTGTAAATAGCTGCAGTTAAACCTACCGAACTACTCGCTGTAACAGTAAATAGTGCATTTTCGCCTTCGCAGAATTCTGCAGAAGCAGGATCAACATTCGTGATAGCTAAATCTCCAAAAGGGCAACAATCAATATTCGCGATAGATATAACATTGTCGCCATAGTTACATTCGGGAAGCAAGCTCAAAGGAAAATTAAAAGGAGAAGCAGTATTTCCGTTGTCATTGAGTAAGACGAAGAGAGAAAAGGGCTTTTCTGGGTCTGAAATATCTAGGGTAAAATTCAATGTTTCAAAATCGCCTGCTTCAATGGCTCCGCCAGTTGCATTTGGTCCGCTTACCACCGGGATGGGAATAGCTGTTCCAGTAAAAGGATTTCCGGCATAAAAGCGAATTGGGTAGCCTGAGTCTGAAGGAGCGCCGCCTACGTTAGTAACGGTGAGGCTCAAGTTATAAGCTGCTGAGCCATTACAAGATGATGAAGGCAATGATAAGGCAACATCTGAAGCTGGGTAAATTGGACAGCCTTCTTGTGTTAGGAAGGTTGATTGGCTTAAATAGGTATTAAAAGGTCTATTTTCACTGCACGTATAAAAAGGACAAGTAATAGTGCTAAGTAAAACCTGATGTTGTTGTTGTTGAATCGGGATGCTCAGGTTATTGTTGATGTTTACATTATAGTAACCGTATTGATTCCAGACATCTCGGCAAGGCGCCCAAGGTTGACCAGAAGATTCAAAAATTTGCAATCTTGCCAGGTTCACTCCGCTTACAGCGCAGCTCACACATATTTCTGCCTGACCATCTCCGTCAACGTCTGCAACAATAGCCATTTCAGCGCCTGTGCCTGAGGCACAAGGATTTGTGCCAATAGTAATGGGCGTACTTCCACTTCCATCAATAATTCTCAAGTTTGATTCATCCCTATAAACCAATTCCTGAGTTCCATCTTGGTTAAAGTCGAACATGGTAATACCTGTAAAACCGGATGCATCAGAGGTCACCAAAGTCCACTTAATGGCAAATGTTGTACTTCCATTATAATCTAAGGCATACACTCTTCTTGATCGAGTAACCCCAATTTCTGGTTGACAATCTTTGTCCATATCGCCAATAAAAGGCACACCTATCCAGTTTCCTCCTGTGTTGGGAAAGTTAATAGAAGCAATCAATTGAGGGGAACCATTATTTGGATTCCATGCATAAAGTTGTCCTGTGCTTCCTTGAGAAGAAACAACAATATCAAGATTACCATCCAGGTCAATATCAGCAAGTGAGGTAAAGCCATCGTTTCTGCCAGCAATAGTAATTGGGCTTATGGTATTTCCTGCAATACCGGCGGTATTGGTGATATTTATATTATATACTGTATTTCCAGCAGCCAGTTCAAGTCCTGGGTCGCTGGTGATGTCAGCGGCAACTACGTTTGATACATCACCAAAACTCTCGTTTGACATGATTCCTCTTCCGCCCGTAGGGCTGCCAGAAACCAATAATGCACCAGTTTGAGCATTAAAAATTTTATTATACAAATACACCTCAGCTTGGCCATCGCTATTAAAATCAGCAATTCCGATAGAAGAACCAAAACGAGCTGTAAGAGCATTACCAAATGTTGAATCGCTCACCCATTTGAGCGCTCCGGTGTGCTCATAGCAAAATAATCTACGACGTTCAGAAGGCAAATTGTCGGGGTGATCCATGGCAGCGACAATAATTTCTCCAAAACCATCTCCGTCGATATCAGCTAAAGCAAAAGGAGTTGGTCCAACCCAAGACATAAATGGCGTTATCAGGGTAAGTTCCGTTAAACCGGTTTGACCATTAATAATGTGAATGTTTTTTGCCCTTCGGGGATCTCCTGTTTGCAGTGAATTGGTTGACATGATAAGGACTTCCGGAACGCCGTCATTGTCTATATCACCAACAAGAGGGCTCTGATATGCCAGAACAGTGTCGTTGCTAGACCATTGCGATGTAAAATTTAGTGCTCCCCCGGGTGAAACGAATTCGCATGAGGGCTGACAAAGAAGCGTTTGATCATCACAAGGACAATCTGGATCAAAGACATCTACTAAATTATCACCATCGTCATCAATTCCATTATCGCAAATCTCCTGAGCATTTAGTGAAAGTGCCGCAAAAAGAGTGAATGATATCCCCGCAAAAATGACCTTGTTAAACATAAACGATATGAAATAAGATTGTCCGGATAAAGATTTTTTCATCATTTTCAGATTTAAGACCGGTCGCCTGAAATATTATTTCAGAATCATTCATTCAAAATTGATGAAAGCAATTAGCAGTTTCCACTGCTTAGTATAATTGTTGTTAAGTTACACTTGTTGATAACCTGCTTCGACAGGCTCAGCAGGACAATCGACAGGCTCAGCAGGGGGCTTCGGCGAGCTCAGCCGGACATTCGGCAAGCTCAGCCGGACAATCGGCGAGCTCAGCTGGACTCTTGAAACTAGTACAAGTATTCTTCTTGTGATAAGATTGGTTTACGATTAATCTGTTGATTCCTCCGAAGGAGAACTTAATGGTTTATGCTTTGGTTTTCTTTTGTAGGTCTTTTTGCTTTCCTGCACTTTCGTTGGAGGAACAGGACCGAGTTCTTCTCTAGTTTTCTTTTTGAGATGTTTTAATATTTCTTTCTTCATGATCTAATTAGATTTTTTGTGAAGAATGATTTTCTGTGATGCGTTTAATAAATAGTTTGTCACGATAGGAATTGTATCATTTCCTTGGACATTTCCTCCTGAACGCTCGGGCTTTTTAGAATTAGCTGATGGAAAGTTAACAATAATAGTATTTTTAGTCATTGAATAAAGCCCAATGATAAATGTGCCATCTACTTCAAAAAGGCTCCACAATTCATTATCAAAGAATCTGCAAGGAATAATAATTCCATCCTGTTCATCAATTTCAAAAGAGCCGCTTTGGGCATCACGCTCTCGAAGCAGATAATCTTTAACTATATTCAGTTTTTCAGATTTGAAAGTTGTTTTCCAGATATAGGTATCAGGCGATTCTGTTACTTCAATATTCATTGTTACGGAAATAGAATCTTGTTCCCTTTCAGGAAAAAATTCCAGAAAACCGTTCCATTCGCCAATCCAGCTTTTTGGAAATTCAGCTTGTGAAAACGCATTTAGAGGGAAAAATAATAAGATAAAGGCAAGCTTTTTAATTTTAAAAAACCATGTGTGCTTGAGGGTCAATAGGTTTTCCTTCGAACCAAAGTTCAAAATGCAAGTGTGGAGAAGTGCTTAGCTCGCCAGAATTACCTGTAATGGCGATAGGTTCACCTGCCGAAACTTTCTCGCCTTCCTTTTTAAGAAGCACAGAGTTGTGTTTGTATACCGACAATAAATTATTACTATGCTGCACCTGAATTACATGTCCAGTTTCGCTAGTCCACCCGGCAAATATCACTGTACCGTCGAGGGTTGATTTAACAGCTTCATTTTTAGGGGCAACTACATCAATACCAAAATGTCTTTCGGCAGGGTTAAAGGTGGTAGTTACCTTTCCCTTCATTGGTGTAAAAAAGTGGTAACTAGAAATTTCAGAGAAGTTGTCGTTTCTAGATGTCTCATTCAAATTATACTGGTCTTGTTCTTCTACTTCGCTTCTAAATCTGGCTTCTTCAGCAGTAGCCATTAGGTTAACAGAGTTCAAATCAGGCTTTTTGCCTCTTGAAAGAGTATCTCCTATATCGCCAACCCTCCCATCGATAACATTTTTAATGTTTTCAATAAGTATGTCTTTTTGATGTGCATTTTCTTCGAGTGAATCAATAACACTGGCTAGAGCAACGAGATTTCTTCTAGTTTTTAAATCCCCGGCGTAGCCGGGAATATATTCACGCATTGGGGTAAATGCAATAATTAACGTTGTAATAAAAATAAGTCCGATAACAAGCAAACCAGCGACAGTAAAAAGATTCAGCCTTGAAAGTCTAAGAGAATATCTCTCTTCGAAGGTTTCATCGTTCATTACCGCCAACCTGTATTTATGGCGTAGCTTTTTAACGAGTGTTCGTCTGCGCTTTTCGGGCAAATCTGTCATAAGCGGGCTAAGTTCTTAAATTTCGTTGCTAGTTGAATCGCTAAAGTTGAAAGAGGTAACATTTTGTTGTGAGTAACCTTTATAATATCAAGAAACAAAATCCAAGAAATAAAATAATTTTGCCACACAACAGTTATTCTCGCAAACCTGTTCATCCTTGAATAAAAATACACTCATTCTAAGAATTACTTATTTGCTGCCAGTCCTTTTAATTCTGGCAACACTTATGCATTCTTGTTCTACTAAGAAGAATAAGCGGATTAACAGGTTTTATCATAATACCACTTCTAGGTTTAATGGATATTTCAACGGTAATGAGACAATAAAAGAGGCGGAAGCCATGTTGAAAACAGCCCACAGGGATAATTATTATAAGATAATACCTGTTTATCCTGTTGGTACGCTTGAAGATTCTAAAACGATTTTACCTCTGTCAGACAAGGCAATAAAGAAGGCTTCGGTTGTAATTGCCAAGCATTCAATGATGATTAGGGGTAAGGAATACTGTAAATACATTGACGATAGTTACCTTTTGATTGGGAAATCGATGTTTTATAAGCGTGATTATTACGCTTCGCTCGAAATGTTCGCCTATGTAGCAAGAGACCCAGTTAAGAATAATAAAAAAGATCCTATTCAACATTTAGCTAATATCTGGCTCAGCCGGGCTTATGGAGAGTTAGGAATGTTTAGTGATGCTCGACTTGCAATTGATCGCTCTTTGAATGACAAGGCCATGCCCGAAAGCGTTAAAGGCGCTGTTTACCAGGCTCTTACCGATCATCATCTAAAACAAAATAAGTATCCTGAAGCTTTAGAAGCTGTTGATGAAGCACTTAAGCATATCAAAAAGAAGAAAAGAAGAACTCGATTATTATTTATTCGTGGGCAGCTTCAACAAAAATTAGGTGAGCTTAAAAAGGCGTCTGACTCGTATGCCAAGGTTTTGAAAAGCAACCCTAGCTATGAGATGGCCTTTTACTCTCAAATAAACATTGCTAGATGTTTTGATGCTGAATCAAGAAACAGCAAGGAAATAAGAGAATTGCTGGCTAAAATGCTCGACGACCCAAAGAATTTTGAGTTCAACGACCAAATTCACTATGTACTTGGAGAGCTTGAGCTAAAAGAAGCAAATGAAGCCAAAGCGATTGAAGAGTTCAATACTTCTATAAGGGTCAGCACAAATAACAATAACCAAAAAGGAATGTCGTATTTGGCTATTGCAGAGATTAATTTTGAAGACCGAAAATATCGACCAGCAGCAGCATATTACGATAGTGCCATCACCAATCTAAACATAGATTATCCTGATTACAAGAAGATTGAAATAAAAAGAAATAGCCTTGCCGAATTGGTTAAGAAATACATCACCATTGAAAAATATGACAGTTTACTGCGCATGTCGAACTTAAGTGGTGCTGAGCTAGACAAGGCAGTAATGGATATTATTGAGAAGGAAGAGGAAGCAAGAAAGAGACAGCAGGAGAAAGATGCCTTGGCTCTAATTCAGAATAGCACTGGAGGTGCTGGCGTTGGAAATAATAATACTGGCGGGCCTGCTGGTGGCGGAAATGGACTATGGTATTTTTACAATCCAAGCGCGAAAGGTTTTGGTTTTACAGAATTCCGTAAGATTTGGGGTGAAAGAAAATTAGAAGATGACTGGAGGAGAAAAAACAAACAACCTTCAGCTCCGACTCAAAATGTCGATGATCCGGTTGATGTGCCGGTTGATGATAAGGGTGAACCGGTAGTGATGACTCGTGAAGATAGCATTGCTCAAGCCAAAGAGAGGCTTTTGGCGGGGCTTCCTAAGGATGAGGATCAGAAAAGAGCATTTGCTGATTCTGTTATGGAAGCCTTCTATGATATTGGAATGATTTATAAGGAAAGGCTGAAAGACTTGAATGCAGCTTCCGAAACCTATGAAGAGTTTCTTAGAAAATATCCTCGCTCTAAAAATGAGGCAACCATCTATTATCAGCTTTACAGAATTTATCTCTCTATGCCAGATGCGGTAAAGGCAGAAAAATACAAACAGCTAATTCTCAATAGCTATCCTGATTCTGACTATGCTGCTTTAATTACAGACCCTGAGTTTTTCAAAAAAGAGAACATGTCTCAGGCTGCTGTCGAAAAGTTCTATTCTGAGACGTACAGAATGTATCAAGCTGGTCAATATGACGAAGTTTTAAGCAGGAGTCGGCAGGCTGAAACGCGCTATCAAGGCAATGAGTTAGCTCCTAAATTTGCTTTGTTAAAGGCATTGGCAACTGGCAAGATGAAAGATGTTGAAGCCTTCAGAATGAGTCTTCAATCGGTTGTAGCAAATTTCCCGATGGATACGGTGAGAGTTAAGGCTGAGCAGCTATTAAAGAGTCTAGACAGGGTTCAAGGAATTGCTGTAAAAGACACTGTTAAAACTCCTGAAAAGCCAAGTTTTACTTATGTGGCTGATACAGTTCATTACTTCCTCATTATCATAGAAAACAAAACACTCGATATCAATCCTCTGAAGATTAACATCAGCGACTTCAACAATGAATTCTTTTCAGTTGCTCAACTTAAGATCAACAATAGGTTACTGGGGACAAATTACCAACTTATCAGTATCGAAAGGTTTCTAAATAAAAAGGAGGCCATGGATTATTATAAGGTGATGGTTGATGATGACTTTGTGCTGCAAGATATTGACCCACAAATACTTGAAACGTTTGCTATATCAGTTGCAAATTATAATCTACTTATGAAGGAAGGCAATGTGAGAGAATACGTCGACTTTTTCAGACGAGTGTATGAATAGCCCCGAATTCATCAATAAAAGCTTTTTAAATTCTTCTATATTTGATTTTTATCCGAAAAAAAAATGCTGATGTTCAATTCTAAAGAAACTAAATCAACAGAATCAGGTATTTCAGGAACCAACCAGATTATGTCTGGCACGACTCTAACGGGAGACGTTATTTGTGATGGAAACATCCGAATTGATGGTACTCTTAAAGGTAATTTAAGCGCTAAAGGTAAAGTAGTTATCGGCGCAAGTGGAATGGTTGATGGTGAAATTAATTGCCAAAATGCTGATATTTCAGGAACAGTAAAAGCCAAAGTTACTGTATCCGAATTGCTTAGCTTAAAGGCAAGCGCTAAACTTTCTGGTGATATTAGTACAAACAAGTTAGCTATTGAGCCAGGTGCAAACTTCACAGGAGCATGCAGTATGGGAGGAATAGTTAAAGAATTCTCCAAGCATGGATCGGCCAATGAAAGATCAGAAGCCAAAGAAAAAACAGCTTAACGAATTAGGGAAATATGCTTCCCTAGGCTTTCAAATGGCTGCTGCAATTTTGGTTCTTACTTGGCTTGGAAACAAGGCTGATGTTTGGTTTGAATTAACTCAACCTTACCTTACTATGACTGGAGCAGTTATTGGGATTATTGTCGCTTTGTATTGGATATTTACAGCAATTCCTAAACCCTGAACTGAATGAACAACAGGTACTTTATTATCATGATTGCTGTTTGCCTGGCTTGCTTGGGTTTAACATCAATAGCTTCAAGTATGGGGTATATTAATCTTCCTAATTCATTTTGGGTCACCCCGCCTATATTTTTTTTAATAACGAGTGTAGTGATACACTATTTTCTAATGCGCTCAACACAAGGAAGGCCTCAACAATTCGTTAACATTTTTATAGCATTGTTGAGCCTGAAAATGTTTATGCATCTTATCATCATCGTTGCAGTAGCATTTAGCTTTCCGCAGTATGCTGTGCATTTTATTCTTATTTATGCTTTGAATTACCTCGCTTTTACATCTGCAGAAACAGGCACTTTATTAAAGGCATTTTACAAGAAAAATTAGTCCGCCTTACGGCTGATTTGATACTTTTACAGAACTCACCAGATAAAAATGGCCACGAAAAAATCTGCAAACTCAGCAAGTAAGAAAAACACGGGAGGGAAAATATCCTGGATAAAATGGGTGTGGATTTTAATTCTTTCTCCAGTTCTATGTTTGTTTTTAATTGTATTGCTAACCTCACTTGGTGTTTTTGGTTCCCTTCCAACCATTGAAGATTTAGCAAACCCTAGATCAAACCTCGCTTCCCAGATCATTTCATCAGATCAGGAGGTTTTAGGTAAGTTCTATATCGAGAACCGAACAAACGTTAACTATCAGCAACTCTCTCCTAAGCTTGTAGACGCTCTCGTATCAACTGAAGATGCGCGTTTTCACGATCATGCTGGAATTGATTTAAGAGCCTTGTTCAGAGTATTGGTGAGGACTGTTCTCGGCGGCGATAGCGACTCCGGAGGTGGCTCAACAATTACTCAACAACTTGCCAAAAATATGTTCCCGAGAGAGGACCTATCTAAGATTGAAGTTGTTTTTAGAAAAATTAAAGAATGGATTATTGCAACCAAACTTGAGCGTAACTATACGAAGGAAGAAATTTTAGCCCTGTACCTTAACACGGTTGACTTTGGTTATCAGGCATTTGGAATTAAAAGTGCTTCGCAGATTTTCTTCGACACTAGCCCTGATTTACTTAAAGTGGAAGAAGCAGCCGTTTTAGTAGGCGTACTAAAAGGACCAAGCTTTTATAATCCAGTTAGAAACTATGACAGAAGCCTCAACAGAAGAAATGTTGTGTTGAACCAAATGCTCAAATATGATCGTCTGTCGCAAGAAGAGTATGATTCACTAAAAGTTTTGCCGATAGATCTTTCAAAGTTTAAAGCTGAAAGTCATAATTCAGGGAATGCTACTTATTTCAGAGAGTTTTTAAGGGAGAAAATGACACAGTGGTGTAAAGACCACAAAAAGCCAGATGGAAGCACCTATAACCTTTATAAAGACGGACTTAAAATTTATACAACCATCAATTCTCGCATGCAGACTTATGCAGAAGAAGCGGTTGAAGAGCACCTCAAATTATTACAAAAACAATTCTTCGATCATTGGAAGAACAAGAAAAATGCACCGTTTTATGGCATTACTGAGGCTAAAGCTGATTTAATTATTAATCAAGCCTTGAAGCGAAGCGAGAGGTATCGAAAACTTAAAAAAGCAGGCGCTTCAGAAAAAGAAATTGAAAAGTCCTTCAATACAAAAGTTGAAATGAAAGTTTTCACTTGGAATGGCGATTCAACCGTAACGATGACTCCAAGAGATTCAATTAGATACAATAAATATATCCTTCAAACAGGCGTCATGTCTGTTGAACCTCAATCAGGATACATCAGAGCTTGGGTGGGAGGTATAAATCAAAGATATTTCCAATACGACCACGTTTATAGTGGAAAAAGGCAGGTAGGTTCAACCTTCAAACCTTTCGTTTATGCCATTGCTATGCAGGAAGGGTGGTCGCCTTGTAAAGAAGTTCCAAATATACCAATATGTATTGAAACGCCTTCTGGGCCTTGGTGTCCGAGTAACTCAAGCAAAGAAAATGACGGAGAGTTGATGCCTTTGAAAAAAGCTTTGGCTTATTCTGTTAATCGTGTTTCCGCTTACCTAATTAAGCAATTTGGGGTTCAGCCTGTGCTGCAGATGGTTAAACGAATGGGTATTCAAAGTCATATTGATGCAGTTCCTTCAATTTGCCTTGGAACTGCAGATTTATCTGTCTATGAAATGGTCGGAGCCATGAGTACTTTTGCCAATAAAGGAGTTTTTATCGAGCCTACTTGGATAACTCGCATTGAGGATAAAAACGGAAATGTGATTGAAGAATTTATTCCAAAAAGCGAAGAGGCAATGAGCGAGCAAACAGCCTATTTAGTTATAGAGCTCATGAAAGGTGTTGTTGAAGGAGGTACCGCTACTCGCCTTAGAGGTCGATACAAACTCACAAATCCAATTGCTGGAAAAACCGGTACCACCCAGAATAACTCAGACGGCTGGTTTATGGGAATAACCCCAGAACTTGTAACAGGTGTATGGGTTGGTTGTGAAGACCGTGCTGCACACTTCAGATCAACGGCCTTAGGTCAGGGAGCAAACATGGCTTTGCCAATCTGGGGATTGTATATGCAGAAAGTTTATGCCGATAGAAAGCTGAATGTCTCTAAATCTGATTTTGAGCGGCCTGCTGAATTGAATGTTGAAATTGATTGTTCCAAAAAAAGTATTGAAGAACAGCTCTCTTCTCCGGGAAATAATGAAAACTTTGATAATCTTTAATTTATGAATAAAACTGTTGATTCTGCAGATGCTGCTATCGCAGGGATTGGTGACAACATGATTCTGGGCTTAGGAGGCTTTGGCTTGTGCGGAATACCTGAAAACAGCATTTCTGCGCTGATTAGAAAAGGCGTCAAAGGACTTACCTGCATTTCTAACAATGCCGGAGTGGATGATTTTGGTATTGGGTTGATGCTTCAATCAAAACAGGTTAAAAAGATGATTTCCTCTTATGTTGGGGAAAATGCTGAGTTTGAAAGACAGCTTCTCAGTGGCGAGCTTGAAGTAGACCTTATTCCTCAAGGAACTTTAGCTACTCGTCTGCTTGCAGCAGGATATGGAATGCCTGCTATATTCACACCGGCAGGTGTAGGCACAGAAATTGCCAATGGCAAAGAATCGAGAGTTTTTGGTGAAAAAGAATACCTACTTGAATACGCTTTTCATATTGATTATTCTATTGTTAAAGCTTGGAAAGGCGATGAATATGGGAATTTAATATTCAAGCAAACTTCAAGAAACTTCAATCCTCTCATTGCCATGGCTGGCAAAATTACCATTGCAGAAGTTGAAGAGCTTGTTCCCGCTGGGGAACTTGACCCAGATCATATTCATCTTCCAGGAATTTATGTGCACAGAATTTTTCAGGGAAGCAATTATGAAAAGCGAATTGAACAAAGAACTGTTCGCCCAAGAATCTGATTATCAATCTAAAAGAAATTCTTCATGTTAGATAAAAATGGTATTGCTAAACGGATAGCCAAAGAAGTTAAGGACGGATATTACGTTAATCTCGGAATAGGCATTCCTACGTTAGTAGCAAATTATATCCCGGCAGGACTAAACGTTGTCCTTCAAAGTGAAAATGGATTGCTAGGTATTGGGCCTTTTCCTATTGAGGGAGAAGAAGATGCAGACCTAATAAATGCTGGAAAACAGACAATTACGACTCTTCCTGGATCCGCTTTCTTTGACTCGGCTATGTCATTTGGAATGATACGAGCAGGTAAAGTTGATTTAACCATTTTGGGTGCAATGGAAGTCTCCGAAAACGGAGATATTGCTAATTGGAAAATTCCAGGAAAAATGGTCAAAGGAATGGGTGGCGCAATGGATTTGGTAGCCTCTGCGAAGAATATCATCGTTGCGATGCAACATGTAAACCGAGCAGGTGAATCAAAGCTACTTCCTTCCTGCACGCTTCCACTCACAGGAATAAACTGTGTGAAGAAAATTGTGACTGAAATGGCAGTGATGGATGTTCTTCCAAATGGAGGATTCCGTTTACTTGAAAGAGCACCTGGTGTTAGCGTAGATCAAATTAAGAATGCTACAGCCGGAAAACTCATTATAGAAGGCGAAATTCCTGAGATGGTTATTTAACCTCCCAAGTATTATTACCGCTTAATAGTTTATCTAGGTTTCCTTTGCCTTTCAGGCGGATGCTGTCAGCAATTTGCTGATTGAAAATATCCTCGTATCTGAACCGGTCTTCCACATAAAATACCCCAAAAACTCTAGGTAAGTGCGGTTCTGAAGTTACCTCATCGAAGAATCTGGTCAATATTCCAGCTTTTACCCTGTCGCGTTCATCATGAACCCATAAATCATTGATAGAGTGTTCATTCAAATCAACAACCTTTGGAACAAATCCGTCAAGAAGAATCCCTTTATTACCATCGTTACCAAAAACTAATGGCTTTCCGTTTTCAACAAATAAAGTTTCGGCCGCTTTGGTCTTTTTATCTGTAAAAACCTCAAATGCTCCGTCGTTAAAAACATTACAATTCTGGTAAATCTCCACTAGAGAGGACCCTTTGTGAAGGTTTGCCCTTTTTAGAACTTCCCTCATGTGAATAGGGTCTCTATCCATTGTTCTGGCAACAAAAGTTCCATCAGCTCCAAGCACAAGTGCCAAAGGATTAAACGGGTGATCAATCGAACCCATTGGGGTTGACTTAGTTACCTTACCCGATTCGGATGTTGGAGAATATTGACCTTTGGTTAGGCCATAGATTTCGTTATTGAATAGAAGTATGTTGACATCAAAATTTCTTCTTAGCAAATGAATAAAGTGGTTTCCTCCGATTGAGAGAGAATCTCCGTCGCCGGTGATAATCCAAACACTTAATTCAGGGCGAGTTGCTTTAAGTCCTGATGCAACAGCAGTAGCTCTTCCATGAATGGAATGCATACCGTAAGTTTCCATGTAATATGGAAATCTTGAAGAACATCCGATACCTGAAATGAAGACAATCTCTTCACGGTTGAGGCCTAATTCAGGCACAACCGTTTGAACCTGCTTTAGGATAGAATAATCGCCACAACCTGGGCACCATCTCACATCCTGATCGGTAACTAAGTCTTTTGCTGTAAATGGTACTTTTTCTGTTTGAGTTGTGCTCATAGTTTAAAAATTCGAAACTATATGTTTTAAAATCTCATCTGAAGTAAAAGGGATTCCCTTAATTTTAGAAATGCCTTTTGCATCGATGAGGAACTTATCCCGAATAATCTTTACAAGTTGACCATTATTCATTTCGGGAACAATAACGGTATCGTAATTTCTTAAGATTGATTCCAGGTTTTTAGGGAAAGGCATGATGTATCGCACATGGCAATGCGCAACACTATACCCTTGATCAACAGCTTTTTTGACTGCAGTTTTAATGGCCCCATAGGTTGAACCCCATCCTAAGACGAGAACTTTTCCTTTTTCTGGTCCATTATCAATGGTTTGAAGAGGAATAGAATCAGCAACTCTTGCTATCTTTTCAGCTCTCAACTTCACCATAAACTCATGGTTATCTGGGTCGTACGAAATACTTCCCGTTTCATTCTCCTTTTCCAATCCACCGATACGGTGTTCTAACCCTTTCACTCCTGGAATTGCCCATTTTCTGGCAAGCTTCTCATCCCTTTTATAAGGGAGAAATGTTTCTCCTTCAGGCAAAGGCTCCGCAAAATTGGGATTAATAGGCTTTAAATCAGCTGCGTTAGGAAATTTCCAAGGCTCAGCACCATTCGCTAAAAAGCCGTCACTTAAAAAGAAAACTGGGGTACTATGTTCTACGGCGATTCTGCAAGCTTCATACACTGCAAAAAAGCAATCTGCTGGTGTTTGAGCAGCAATCACAGGCATTGGAGCTTCACCGTTTCTACCATAAACTGCTTGCATTAAATCTGCTTGCTCCGTTTTTGTTGGCAAACCAGTTGAAGGGCCGCCTCTTTGAACATTGATAATAACCAAAGGCAATTCGAGCATAATGGCTAATCCAATTGCTTCTGTTTTAAGCGCTATACCTGGACCTGATGAGGTTGTTACAGCTAATGAACCGCCAAAAGCAGCGCCAATGGCGGATGTAATTGCGGCTATTTCGTCTTCAGCTTGAAATGTTCTAACTCCAAAATTCTTGTGTCTTGAAAGTTCATGAAGAATATCGGAAGCTGGTGTGATAGGGTATGAGCCAAGAAACAAGGGCAATCCTGATTTTTCAGAAGCAGCAATTAGTCCGATAGCGGTTGCCGGATTTCCAGTCATATTTCTGTAAATCCCGGGTTCAATTGTGGCAGGCTTAACCTGTACACGTTGCATAAAGGTCTCACTAGTTTCACCAAAATGATACCCTGCTTTGAGCGTTTTTATATTCGCTTCAACAATTTCTGGGCGTTTAGCAAATTTTTGCTCTATGAATTTTATCGTGTGTTCAGGAGTACGATTGTATATCCAGAAAATATATCCCAGAACAAACATGTTCTTGGTACGGTCAATTTCCTTTGTTCCTAAACCGCTTCCTTCAAGCGTAGCTTTAGTCATTTTGGTGACTTCAAGCGTGTATACTTTGAAATCACTTAAAGAGCCATTCTCCAGTGGATTTACTCCATCAGGAAATTTAGCAAGTCTTAGATTTTTTGCATCAAAACCCTCCACATTGGCAATGATCATTCCGCCGGGCTTTAACTGATTTAAGTTAGCCTTCAAAGCGGCAGCGTTCATCACCACAAGCAAATCACAGAGATCGCCGGGGGTATAAATTTCCTGAGAGCCAAATTTTATTTGAAAACCTGAAACACCCGCAAGAGTTCCTTGGGGAGCCCTGATTTCAGCTGGGAAGTTTGGGAATGTGCTAACATCATTGCCAAACAGCGCCGTTGTGGTTGTAAATTGATCTCCAGTAAGTTGAATTCCATCGCCTGAGTCACCGGCAAACAAGATGGTTGCTTCGGTAGCGATGACAGAGTTATTTTCCATTTCAGTGAAAAGAACAGGTAGACCTGTAAATTGTTGGCAAATGTAAGAAGAATTGACTAGGATATGAATTGAGTGAAAAACTCCAAAACAGCTAATGTTAATTGAGATGCAGAAGGTGATTTATTAGGGCCTCCTAAATGATTCTTCTCATAAATTATAAAATATGGATATATATCACGCTTGAGCTATAAACAGATCCCATGTTATAATTCTGCAAAAGGTATTTTTGTATAAAAATGCCTCTAACTTAAATTTCTATGTTAAGGAATTAACTTATGATGTGAAATTAAAACGAACCTGCTCATTTAACGAGTATTTGTGTTAATTTCTGTTATCTCACACGAGCCTTTGAAAAGAAAATTTACATTTACTTAATGACTTCTTTCAAAAACGGATTGCTTTTTTGGTTTTGTTCAATAAGCTCTATAGCATTTTGCCAGCAAAGCATAAATAGCGGAGCCGCAAACATCAGCAATTTCAGCTTTACAGTTGGTCAGGTTTTCACTTCCGATATTTTTGGAAGTCAAGAAAGCTTTCAACAAGGTGTACATCAAGTTTATGCATCATCGCTAGTAACTCAAATTCCATTGACACCGCAACAAGATTATGAAGTTTTTCCCCTCCCTGCGCAGCAGGATATTAATATTAGACTGAAAGGTAAGCCTTCAACATCGTTTGATGTTAAGCTTTTGGATTTAAGCGGAAGACAAATTGCTTGCTTGACAAACAACAAGGGCAATATGCTTCTTAGCCTCGCGGCTTTATCAGCTGGATGCTATTTTCTTGAACTAGAAAGCGAGGGTCATAAAACCACAAAAAAAATCATTAAAAAATGAGAAAACTATTGCTCCTTTGCATATTAATTCTTTATGGTTTTGTAGCTAAAGCTCAGGCTCCATTCGCCATGAGCTATCAGGCTGTTTTGCGAAATGCCTCTAATCAAGCATTGCCATCTCAAGAAGTCAATACTCGAATTCAAATTCATCAAGGAACAGAATCAGGACCCATCGCTTATGAAGAAACACATGTTTCAAACACTAACGAGAACGGTTTGGTTTCGCTTATTATTGGCTCTGGAGCAAATACGATCGGCAGCATTGAAAGCATCGATTGGGCTTCAGGACCCTATTTTGTGAGTTCTGAAACTGATCCCGAAGGAGGCAGCAATTTCAGTTTATCAGGCAATACAGCACTTTTAAGTGTTCCTTACGCTTTGTATTCTAACCAATCGGGCAGCAGTATTGAAGGGCCACAGGGAGAAACCGGCCCACAAGGTGAGACAGGTCCTCAAGGAGAACAAGGGCTTCCCGGACCAATAGGACCGGCAGGAGCTTCTGCATGCGAAATGGTTTCTAATGGCAATTTGGCTGTAGTATATACAAATGAAATGGCTTATGGCTATTCGCAAAGCCAAAGCAGTATTGCTACAAACTTCAATACAGGAAGTTTTATTTCAACAACATTGAGTAGTATTGTATTGGGTAGTATTGCTTCGGAACTTCAGGTTGCTTTGTGGACCGGGTCTGATGCTTATGCATTTTATCAAACTCAAAGTTCTATTGGATCACCACCTAATCTTAATTCTGGGGCTTGGCTAAGTACAAGTATCTCCGGATCTCCTTTAGGAGGAATCTCCAACACTAAAAATCTGGTTATTTACACAAGCACCCACGCTTACGGGCTGTCGCAAGCAAGAAGCTCAAATGGAGAACCCCCAAACTTAACCTCAGCAATATGGAATCCAATACAATTGAGCGGTACGTTTATAAAAGCAATTTCTACTTCAAGAAGCATACTTATCTTAACAAGCACAAATGTTTATGCTTTTAATCAGTCACAAGGCTCCCTGGGCTCAGAGCCCAATGAAAATGCAGGCAATTGGGTAAGTTCTTCGTTGTCAGGCAATCCGATTGATGTTGTTGTAAGTAGGTAACAAAGAATTCGTTTAAAAAGGCTTTGGTGTGTTGCAAAACATTACTTTAATCAATACGTTATTTTCGCTGCTGAAGGCTAATTCATAAATTATAAATTAAAAAATGGAATACAGAAGACTAGGAAAATCAGGATTAAAGATTTCGGCGCTTTCGCTTGGATCATGGCTTACGTTCGGTAAGCAAATATCTGATGATGTAGCCGAGGAATTGATGGTTGCTGCGTATGAAAACGGCATTAACTTTTTCGATAATGCCGAAATATATGCAAGAGGAAAAAGTGAAATTGTAATGGGTAACATCCTTGCGAAACAAAGCTGGAGTAGAGATTCATACATTGTTTCATCAAAAGTTTTTTGGGGCGGAGACCTTCCAACCCAAACAGGGTTATCAAGAAAACATGTTTTCGAAGCCTGTCATGCCGCGCTTAAGCGATTACAAGTTGAGTATCTCGACTTATATTTTTGTCACCGTCCTGACCCTGAAACTCCTATAGAAGAAACTGTTTGGGCAATGAATGACCTCATCCGTCAGGGCAAAGTTCTTTATTGGGGAACGTCAGAGTGGAGCTCTCAGCAAATTATGGAAGCTTTTCATGTCGCGCGGCGCGAACATTTAATTCCACCTACAATGGAGCAACCTCAATACAATATGCTTCATCGTCATCGCTTTGAAGTAGAATACGAGCGTATTTTCTCGGAAATGGGATATGGGTCAACTGTTTGGTCTCCTCTCGCATCTGGTGTGTTAACAGGAAAATACAATGATGGCTTTCCTAGCGACACCCGACTAGGAATCGAAGGACTAGAATGGTTAAAAGAAAAGGTAATTACCGATGAAAATATCCGCATTTCAAGAGCTCTAACAGATGTCTCAAAGGACCTTGGCACCAATATGCCTTGTTTGGCTCTTGCTTGGTGTTTAAAGAATCCTAATGTGAGTACAGTTATTCTCGGAGGTTCCAAAAAACAGCATTTACTTGATAATCTCAAAGCCCTTGATCTTGTTGAAAAGCTAGATACACAAGTGATTGAAAGAATTGAAACTATCTTAAAAAACAAGCCTGCTTTGGCAGGGTTTTAAGGAACTCAAGCTACATCGACCTCACCCCCCAGCCCCCTCTCCTCAAGGAGAGGGGGTATTCTACATCGACCTCACCCCCCGGCCCCCTCTCCCTGAGGAGAGGGGGAGTGACTTTTTTCCTTGGAAGTCGAACAATGCGAGACAGGCTTGGGGTAACTACATCGACCTCACCCCCCGGCCCTCTCTCCTCAGGGAGAGGGGGAGTGACTTTTTTAATCTTAGTATCTATTTATTTGTATTTTTGAGAGTTACAGAAATCTACAGAATCAAATGAAGAAATTTTACCAAAAATTTGCCGCTATTATATTCTTGGCTATTTGTCCAGGCTTTTCATCAACATCTTTTTCTCAGTGTCCTAATGAACAGAAAGAAGTGGTAATAAATATAGTTCCTGATCAATACCCTCAGGAAATTTCTTGGACACTTTCCGAAGGAAGCACCCAAATAGCCTCTGGCGGATCCGCTGGAACTAGTATTTGTGTTGACCCGGAAGTGTGTCTAACTTTCAGAATAATAGATTCTGCTGGAGATGGTATTTGCTGTCAATATGGTGCAGGTTCGTACACTGTAACTTTAGACGGCACTGTGGTTGCGTCCGGAGGAAACTATACTAACGAACAAACTACTTTGTTTAACTGCCCTCCGGGACAGGATTGTAATTCTGCACTTCCTATAGACGCCGGAAGCCATGTTGCTCCTGGCAGAGATTACTGGTACACTTTCACTCCCGATTCTTCAGGAATGTATTTTATTTCAACCTGCGGAACAAATTCTTGTGATACCAAACTTTGGGTGTATGATCATTGTCAAGGATTATTGGTTTCATCGGGTAATGAAGGAACTATCTATTATGATGATAATGCTGGAGGTTGTGGAGATCAGGCAAGAATTAATGCCCTTATGGAACAAGGCGTTACCTATTGGATTCGAATCGGTGATGTAGGCCAAAGTTGCGAAGGCGATATCAATTGGAACTTATTCTATAACGGTCCTGTTGAGGGATGTATGGATCCGGTAGCTTGCAATTACAATCCTGTTGCAACTGTTCCTGATGTTTGTTACTTCGCCGGCGATCCAAACTGTCCCGAAGGAAGGCCCGACTTGATAGTATTGGAAAATACTATTAAGACTTCTATTTACCTCACGACTATCAATGCAAGCAATTGTCAAGTTGTTGAGGGATGCCTTACTGGATACGGCCAAAGAGATATCATTAGGTTTACTACGCACATTAAAAATATCGGTACCGCCGATTATTACATCGGATCACCAAATAGTCAACCTACACAGTTTTCATGGGGAAATTGCCATGGGCATTGGCATTATGAAGGATATGCTGAATATATTATGTATGATGCTCAAGGCGAGGCTATTCCTGTTGGTTTTAAGAACGGATTTTGCGTTTTGGATTTAGAATGTAGTGATGGAGGATCGGCTGCTTATGGTTGTTCCAATATGGGTATTTCCCGCCAGTGCGGGGATATTTATGGTTCAGGATTGGATTGCCAGTGGATGGATATTACCGATATCGATACAGGGTCTTATACAATGGTTGTAAGGGTTAATTGGGATAACTCACCCGATGCACTTGGAAGAGTTGAATTATCTCATACCAATAACTGGGCTCAGGTATGTGTTCACCTTGGACTAAATGATCAGGGTGAGAAAACGATTGAATTAATTGAAGATTGCCCTGCTTATGTTGATTGCGCTGGCGATTTATATGGCTCAAATCAATTAGACTGCTCTGGTAATTGCGGGGGAACCCGAATAATGGGTGATCTCAACGTTTCGGGCTCTCAGGAAATGTCTGACTCATATGAATACGTTACTCGAATTTTAGGGGAAGATATCAGCCCAACTCCTTGTAATGATATTAATCAAGATGGAAGAATTACCGTTTTTGATGCTTCACTTGTGTCAAGCTGCGTGAATTTTGGAGTTAATCACCCACACGTTGGAAATGTGCCTCATAATCATTGTAATTTTCCTACTGGATTGTTAAATCCCAATGACACAGTGACACTTTCAATATTGAATGTTGACTTCTCAGAGAAGTTCATCGATATAGGAATACTTAATCCAAATACGAGAGTTAATGCTTACGAGTTTGAGTTAGATGGTGTTAAAATTTGGAATGTTGAAAGCCTTGTTAATCAAGTTGAATATCCTGGTGATCCTGAGTTTTTGATTGGGGGAAGCAAAGTAATTGGTATAAGTTACCCTGATTCAATGATCAGAAAATATTATGAGCCAACTCCTTTGTGCAGAGTTCATTATTATGAGCTAACAGTAAATGAAATTTGTATTAGTAATATCATTGATATTGTGAGCGCTCAAATTGAACAAACAGTCACTGCCATTGGAGGAGATTGCTGGGAATTTGATCCTACTGGAGTTAAGAACTTTGATAAGGCGAATTATTTCGAGTTAATTCCGAACCCTGCTTCAACAATGGTAAATGTGAACTTGCACATGCAAAAGCCACTTGATGTTACTGTATCTGTTATCAATGCCCAAGGGAAACTTATTACTCAAAACCATATTGCTCAAGCTATGGATCAAAGAATTGAATTGAGCACTGAAAATTGGGCAAATGGGATTTATCTAATTAACCTTGTTTCGGATAAAGGAGTCATTACCAAAAAGTTGATTGTTCAACACTAATTGAAAATATAAACCATAAAAAAAGCGGCTCCGAGGCCGCTTTTTTTATTTTCTTTTCTTGGTTATCACCCTTCCGAAAGAAACTGCAAAGAGTTGACTCTGCTGTGGAGACCAATTATATGTGCTACCGCTAGCTTTGAAACTTTGTTTTCCCGGAACAAGAAAATCAGCTAAATAATATCTAATCTTAAGATAGCTTCCTTTGCCAAAGCAAAACTCAGCAAAAACTGATGGATTAAGTAATGGTGTTCTGTCTGATACCCACTCATTAAACTTTTCAACCTTATCACCTCGGCCAGTTCCTAAGAACGTTTTTTGCTTATAGTTGAAGAAGAATTCTAGTTCAGCCCCAAATGCGGCGTACCTCTTCATACCCATATCACCAATTTTTATAGCTAATGGCACTCCAAATGAATAAACTCTTTGCTTCACTTTAATAGTATCATTGAGGCGGTTTATCATGCCCATATTTCTTATTCCGAAGCCTGTATAAAATCCAAAAGTGTTGTTGAAGTTCACATGAATTTGCTCCCCCAGATGGAAAAAAGCAGAAAACCATGGAATTGGCTCAACAGATTCAGAAACAGGAGCGTTAACAGGATTCCCATTAATTGAATTAATAGTCCAGCTATCCACATAACCTAGTGACAAGATAGTTTCTGAAACAGTAGCTAAATAGGTCTTTTTATAATTTGATACCGTTTCGGGAATTTGCGCAAGACCTAAAAGTGGCAAACAAAGCGCTACAAGTAGAAGGTTCTTTTTCATAAAAATTTTTAAATAGTTGCTGATTCTTTTAGGACTCCTAATTCTTTACCAACCTTAATAAATGCTGCAATGGCTTTATCTAAGTGATGTTTTTCATGAGCTGCAGAAATCTGAACCCTTATTCTCGCTTGCTCTTTTGGAACAACTGGAAAAAAGAATCCTATCACGTAAATACCTTCTGCAAGAAGCTTTTCAGCAAACTCCTGACTTAATCGGGCATCATAAAGCATGATAGGACAAATAGGGTGAACTCCTTCTTTGATGTCAAAACCTGCTTCCTTCATTTTTGCTCTGAAATAAGCTGTGTTTTCCATTAGTTTATCTCTTAACTCAGTAGTTGAGCTTAACAAATCCATCACTGCAATTCCTGCTCCCACAATAGATGGCGCAAGTGAATTTGAAAAAAGATAAGGTCGAGATCTTTGTCTTAGTAAGTCTATAATTTCCTTTTTTCCGGAAGTAAATCCGCCCATGGCGCCACCTAAAGCTTTACCTAATGTGCCTGTTATTATGTCAATCTTGCCTTGAACACCACAATGCTCTGCTGTGCCTCTTCCTGTTTTTCCAAGGAAACCAGTACTATGGCAATCATCAACCATTACAAGTGCATCATATTTCTCAGCCAATTCAACAATTTTATCTAGTTGAGCAATATATCCGTCCATGGAGAAAACCCCATCTGTGACAATAATTCTGAATCTTTGATTTTGAGCTTCTTTCAGCTTTTCCTCAAGGTCAGACATGTTATTGTTCTCATAACGATACCTCACAGCCTTACATAATCTCACACCATCAATGATTGATGCGTGATTCAAAGAGTCCGAAATAATAGCATCTTCAGCTCCAAATAAAGGCTCAAATAATCCTCCGTTTGCATCAAATGCTGCAGCATATAAAATTGTATCCTCTGTTCCAAGAAACTTAGAAATCTTCTCTTCTAATTCTTTATGAATATCCTGCGTACCGCAGATAAACCTCACGCTGCTCATCCCAAAACCATGGGTTTCTAACGATTTATGCGCTGCGTCAACTACGGCAGAATGAGATGATAATCCGAGGTAATTATTAGCGCAGAAGTTCACGACTTCCTGACCTCCGCTCACTTTAATATCTGCACCCTGCGGGTTGATAATTACTCTTTCTCTTTTGTAAAGACCTGCTTGGTCAATAGAATTAAGCTCTTCTTTTAAAAACTCTTGAAATTTACCGTACATACTATAAATCTTATTGGTCAAAAATACTCTTTATCAAACAAATAAATTAATTAAGCCGAAGCATAATTTCCTTTTAACTTGCCCTTATGGAAAATCTAAACGATCAATACTTCATGCAAATGGCCTATGATGAAGCCATGGCAGGTTACAATGAATCAGGGATCCCTATAGGTTCTGTTCTTGTTCACAAAGGAAAAGTGATAGGAAAAGGGCATAATCGGCGTGTTCAAAAAGGCTCAGCTATACTTCATGGAGAGATGGATGCCCTAGAGAATGCTGGTAGACAAGCCGCTTCAGTTTACAAAGAGTCTGTTATTTACACTACGCTTTCTCCCTGCCCAATGTGCTCTGGTGCAATACTACTTTATGGAATCCCTCGCGTTGTTGTTGGCGAAAACAAAACCTTCATGGGTGATGAGGAACACCTCCGTTCGAGAGGTGTGGCAGTAGATGTGATTAACCATGCCCCCTGTGAAGAGCTTATGGAAAAGTTTATTCGCGAAAGCCCCCAACTTTGGAATGAAGATATTGGTGTGTAATTATCCCATGAAAGAGCCGTACATCCAAACAAGTTTTTCTTGTTCTCTAATATAATCGCTCATCAATGCATTCGTTCCTTCATCGCTTGCCACATCTGATAAATCTAGAAGAATACGCTGTTTTGTAATAATTATCTTAAATGTATCTAAAATAGAAGCCACCGCCTTTCTACCCTCTGTAACATCTTTTGTTGGTTTTACTACCGCTGTTTTTAGATAATCTTCAAAGCCATGCATTGGCGTATATCCAAGAGTTAAAACTCTTTCTGCAACCTCATCAATTTTTAGAACCAAATCATTATACAGCTCTTCAAACTTTGCATGAAGTTCAAAGAATTTTTCTCCCTTAATATTCCAATGAAAACCTCGGGTGTTCATATAAAATATCTGATAGTTAGCTAAAAGGTCATTCAACTTTTCAGCAAGTTCACTACTTTGAATCTGATCTAAGCCGATTTTACTCGTTTTTCTTGCTGATACTTTTGATGTTTTCGCTGGGGTGCTTGATTTTTTAGCTGCCATAAATAGTTTTTTAATATTCGTTGTTTAATAATTTAAAGGTGAAGTTTTACTGCTTCAAATTTAGGAAAAGCATTTGTCACCAATATAAATTACTCATTAATCCCAACAAAGAGATGCACAATGTGTTCAATCACAAAGCTATTGTTCTACTTTTGCACTCTCAAAATTAAATTAATAAATACATGAGTAAGGACCGTTTTCAGGGACATGATTATTATTTGTTGGATGACCTTCTCACCGACGAACAAAAACTTATTCGCGACAGTGTTCGTGCTTGGGTAAAGAAAGAAGTAACTCCTATCATCGAGGGCTATGCACAACGTGCAGAATTCCCTAAACATTTATTAAAAGGCTTAGCAGATATTGGTGCTTTCGGACCATACATTCCAACAAAGTATGGTGGTTTAGGGCTTGATCAAATCACCTATGGCTTAATCATGCAAGAAATTGAGCGTGGCGATAGCGGCATTCGTTCTACTGCTTCTGTTCAAAGCTCTCTTGTTATGTATCCCATTTACAAATATGGTAGCGAAGAGCAAAGAATGAAATATCTTCCTAAGCTTGCTACCGGCGAATTGATGGGCTGTTTTGGACTCACTGAGCCTGACTCAGGTTCTGATCCAGGAAGTATGATCACTAACATTAAGGATAAAGGAGATCACTACCTTCTTAATGGAGCCAAAATGTGGATTTCAAATGCACCCTTTGCTGATATTGCTGTTGTTTGGGCTAAAAATGAACAAGGTAAAGTCCGTGGAATTATCGTTGAAAGAGGAATGGAAGGTTTTACAACGCCCGAAACTCACGATAAATGGTCGCTGCGCGCTTCGGCAACTGGGGAACTTGTATTTGATAACGTGAAAGTGCCTAAAGAAAATCTTTTACCTAATGTTGAAGGATTGAAAGGACCTCTTGGTTGCCTTAACTCAGCTCGATATGGAATTGCATGGGGTGTAATTGGGGCAGCAATGGATTGCTACGACTCAGCTCTTAGATATTCCAAAGAACGAATCCAGTTTGGTAGACCTTTAGCTGGATTCCAGCTTCAACAAAAGAAGCTTGCCGAAATGATTACTGAAATCACTAAAGCTCAACTACTAGCTTGGAGACTTGGTGTTCTCAGAAATGAAGATCGTGCAACCCCTGCTCAAATTTCAATGGCAAAAAGGAACAATGTAAACATGGCTCTTGAAATTGCAAGAGAAGCTCGTCAGATACACGGAGGAATGGGAATTACAGGCGAATATCCAATCATGCGACACATGATGAATCTTGAATCTGTAATTACTTACGAAGGAACTCACGATATTCACCTGCTCAT
Organism: Bacteroidia bacterium; assembly: GCA_040882555.1. Classification (GTDB taxonomy): domain Bacteria; phylum Bacteroidota; class Bacteroidia; order M30B66; family M30B66; genus M30B66. The sequence continues at coordinate 66,616 of JBBEBC010000092.1, read as the reverse complement.
AACGGGAATGGATATTACAGGTGAAAATGCCTTTACCTAGGTGAAAATATAAAATGAAAAGCCGGCCTAGAGCCGGCTTTTTTGTTGAACTTATTTGAGCTCATGCACTGTGTGTTTATTGCATTGATATCTTTCACTAATTTTGATGGAAGACCTTAACTATATGCGCTACCTGATACCCCTTTGTTTAATTCTTGTTTTTTCCTTCTCAATTAATGCCCAAACGGTTTTTTGGAGCGATAATTTTGACGCTCCTTCGGGAGGTGTCAATAATAATAACGCAGGTATTGGCTGGTCGGCTAGTACAAATACTCCCGGAGGTGGACAAAACACCTCTTTCTTTGGTATTAGCAACTCCTGGACTATTGGAAGTAACGCAGGGGCTTGCTCCTCAGGGAATAAAGTTTACATTCGGTCAATTGGAAATGGAAACGCCTATGTATCAGATGTTTTTACAGATAAACTCATAGCTAGTCCATCTGTTTCCACTAATGGACAATCGAATATTGTCCTAAACTTTATATGGCGCTGCGATGGAGTTGCCAACCTCGATTATGGCCAGGTAGGACTTAGTAGTGATAATGGTGCTACTTGGAACTGGCTTCCCCAGAAATACTCGGGGCAAGAAACCTGCACTTCAGCTAATTTGCCTTTACCTATTCAATATGAGGGCATTAGTACCTTCAAGTTTGCTTTTAGGTTTATATCAAATGCCACTTCATGTTCAACCTGCGATCCACCTTTCAATATTGATAATATCCAGTTACTTGGAAATTCGAGCGGCTGCACCCCACCAACAGTTGATGCAGGACAAAATGTTAGTATCTGTTCTAATGGTTCGGGTGCCTCAATAGGCGGAAGCCCAACAGCAACAGGAGGCTCGGAGGCAGGAGCCTTTGTATACTCTTGGACTCCAACTACTGGATTAAGCGATCCAGCTATTGCTAACCCAACGGCCAACCCTTCATCAACCACAACCTATACTGTCACAGTTCATCGTGGAACTGTTTTATGTTCTAGCTCTGATCAAGTAACGGTTACTGTTAATACACCTCAAACCTTAACAATAACGCCAGTAGGCTCTACCAGTATTTGTCAAGGTAGTTCAGTAACTCTAAATGCTTCGGCTGGTTTTACTAATTACTCGTGGACTACTCCTT
>JBBEBC010000092.1:33200-65356 GCA_040882555.1 Bacteroidia bacterium | reverse complement strand
CAATCGGGAGCTTCCATAAGTGCATCCACCGCAGGTGCTTATTCTCTTACTGCAATTGATGGTAACGGTTGTTCTACAAGCTCTTCTGTTACAAATGTCACTGTTAATACACCTCAAGTTTTAACTATTACACCCGCCGGCTCAACGACTATTTGTCAAGGTAGCTCAGTAACTCTAAATGCTTCGGCTGGTTTTACTAATTACTCGTGGACTACTCCTTCAGGAAATCAATCGGGAGCTTCCATAAGTGCATCCACCGCAGGTGCTTATTCTCTTACTGCAACGGGCTCTAATGGCTGTCAATCAACATCTTCGGCAATTAATGTCACATTAATAACTCCTCAAACGCTAAGCAATAATCCGTCGGGAATTCTGACATCCTGCCAAACTAATCCAATAACTATAACTGCAATCCCTGGTTTCACTGGCTATAGCTGGAGCACACCTGCCGGAATTCAATCAGGATCTTCAGTCATTGCTTCTGTTTCAGGTACTTATACACTTTCAGCAATTGATGCTAACGGCTGCCTTTCAACAGCTAATACAAATAATGTTACCCTTTTTGCACCTACTCCATTAAATACAACTCCTTCTGGAAATATTAGCATCTGTGAGGGGTCACAAATAACAGTAACAGCAAGTTTAGGATTTACGGGACTTCTTTGGTCAACGCCAACCATTGTATCGTCTGGCAATTCAATAAACGCCTCTCTTGCAGGAATCTATTCTGTTTCTGGCCTTGATAATAACAATTGCCCAAGCCAGTCAGAGAACTTCATTATTTCAATCACAAGTCCTGAAGAATTAAGCATTAGCCCTTCAGGAAGTCTAAGCATTTGCTCGGGCGAATCCATCGAGCTGAATGCAGAAGCTGGCTTCACTAATTACACCTGGTCAACTCCAAGCGGTAATCAACCAGGAAACCCCATAATGGCTTCCGCAGAAGGCGAATATTCAGTCATAGCCACTGATGGAAATGGCTGCGAATCAAGTTCAGAAATTGTGAATGTCAGCATCCAAAACACTGTAAGTTTAGCGGTTAGCCCTTCAGAAAACCTAAGCATTTGTCCTGGGCAATCGCTAACATTAACTGCGGCACAAGGCTTTAACAGCTATGAATGGAATGGCGTTCCCGGCACATCCACCTTGCTAGTTAGCTCTCCCGGAACGTATACTGCCACAGCCATATCTTCATCCGGTTGCCCTGCTCAATCTGAAGAAATTCTAGTGGTTCAAACTCAAGCACAAGAATTAAGCATTAGCCCTTCGGGCAATCAAACTCTTTGCGAAGGTGAAACAATAGCACTAGCCGCTAGCACTGGCTTTACAGGGCATTCGTGGACCAGTCCAACGGGTAATCTATCAGGCAATTCCGTTATTGTTTCCTCCGAAGGCGCATATTCAGTCTCTGCAACAGATTTAAACGGATGTGTAGCTCAATCTGAGAGTATTTCAATCACAGTTTTTATTCCAATGGATTTATCAATCTCTCCAGCTGGCAGCCTTTCTGTTTGTCAAGGTGAAAGTGTCAATTTATCTGGTAATGAAAACTTTACAAATTACATCTGGTCCTCTTCAACTTTCACTGGTTCTGGACAAGACATTGATGTTTCAACAGCAGGAACTTACTTGCTTACAGCAACAGATGAAAACGGTTGTTTTGTTGCAGCTGCGCCTGTAGTTGTTAGCGTAATTACTCCTCCTTCGTTAAATGTGAATCCTGCGGGACCAATTTTCAGGTGCCCGAATCTTTCCATTACACTTACTGCCAGTTCTGGTTTTGCAGAATACCTTTGGACTCCCGGAAATGTTGAAGGTAATTCTTACACGGCTATTGACGCCGGATCCTATTCTGTTGTTGGCACAACTGCCGATGGATGTGAGGTGAGCTCAAATGTTGTACAGTTTAACTTTTATCCAGACCCTCCATTTATACCCGTAAGTGTTTCAGGATCAACTACATTGTGTCCAGGTGAGTCCATTGTACTTTCTGCTGGTACAGGCTTTACTCAGTATTTATGGAGCACAAATGCTAATGGACTAAATATTACAGTTTCAACTGCTGGTAATTATGTTGTTACGGCCAATGATAGCAATGGTTGTGCAGCCAACTCACAGTCTATTCCTGTATTTGTAGATCCTGCAAATGCTATTCAAACCACCCCTTTTGGTGAGGTCTTCATTTGCGAAGGAGATGAACTTCTAATTACAGCAGAAGCCGGACTAACAGATTACCTTTGGAATACACTGAACACAGAGTCTTCCATAACAATAAACGAGTCTGGCAATTTCTCCGTTTCTGCGCTTAATGCTAATGGTTGCGCTGTGAGTTCTGATGAAGTTCTTGTTAACTATGAAGCTCTTCCACAGGCTGCATTCACCTACATTCAAATTGATGAATACACCGTTGATTTCGAAAACACTTCGCAAAATGCTACAAGTTTCTTCTGGGATTTTGGCAATGATGACTTTTCAGAGGACCGCGATCCGTCCTACGATTTTCTTTTCGATAAACTATGGCCTGTTAGTTTAATTGCCTGCAATGATTGCGGTTGCGATACGCTTAATACTCTGGTAGATGTGATAAAAACAGGCATTAACAGTCTTCAAACTCTGCCTTTAAAACTCATCCAACAAGGCGATATGCTTTTTATTACGAGCAATTTACCTGATGCTACCAAGCTATCTGTGCAGATTTATAACCTGCCCGGCCAAGTTGTTCTCGAGCAAAGTTTAAATCATGTAAACCAATCTGAATTAAGCCTAAACAATTTTTCATCAGGTATTTACGTGATAAGAGTTCAGTCGGCAGAGAAACTTTATACTCAAAAGATTTTCATAAAGGAAAGGTTCTAGGGGGCATAACTCCTCGCTACGCTCAGAGTTACCGGGCTATACGCATTACTCCTCCCCCGCCATGTTGCAACAAGCTCAACATGACCGGGTGCGGGGTAATCTGCTACTATCCCTTGCCCGGAGTTTTATACTTTTGCAGAAACAAAACACCTGATATACGTCGGGTTTTGTTGTCTGAATAGTTGATGTTTAATAAAACTCTCGTTTATAACCTTTTACCCTATTCCAATGAAAATATACGGCATCAAAAATTGCAATACCATGAAAAAGGCCTTCGATTTTTTAAAAGAAAAAGGCTTGGAATATGAGTTTCACGATTACAAAAAAGCTGGTGTTTCAGAAGCAAAAATAAAAGAATGGTTCAAAATTCTCCCTTGGGAAAAGTTCATCAATAAACAAGGTCTCACTTGGAAAAAGCTTAGCGATATGGAGAAAGCTGAAATTACATCACCCGAAAGCGCCATCAAACTAATGATGGAAAAAACAAGTCTTATTAAACGTCCAATTCTTGAAGCAAAGAATGAACTTTTACTTGGCTTCGCTGAGAGCGCTTGGAGCAAACTTTAAGCTCTTTTGAAGGTTTAAAAGCCAGATAGCTCATTGAAATTCTAACCTTACCTGGTAATTTGATGATTAGGGAATATTCCATCGTCGCCACCCTTTTCATTCTACCTGTTTGAACCTTCTCCTCTCATCCTTCCCCCTTTTTTCTTACCTTTGCACCTCCAAAATCGTAATACATCATGAGCACAGCAACTTTGTCATCAACAGATATTTCTCCAGTGTTAAAAGAACTTGGCATTCAACCAGAAAACACGGGTGTTTCAACCGGAATTCAGTGGTTCGAAGGTTCAGGTAAATGGATTGAATCTTATTCTCCTGTTGACGGTAGTTTAATTGCAAAAGTTAAGTGTGCTGGAGAGTTTGACTACGAAATGGTTGTGAAACAATCTCAAGAAGCATTTAAAACTTGGCGAAAAATGCCAGCGCCAAAGCGCGGTGAAATCGTCCGCCAAATGGGTGATGCACTTCGCGAAAAGAAAGATGCCCTTGGTAAACTTGTTTCTTATGAAATGGGAAAAAGCCTTCAAGAAGGACTAGGAGAAGTTCAGGAAATGATTGATATCTGTGATTTTGCCGTAGGCCTTTCACGTCAGCTTTATGGTTTAACCATGCATAGCGAGAGACCTGATCATAGAATGTATGAGCAATATCACCCTCTTGGAATTGTAGGAATTATCTCTGCATTCAATTTCCCGGTTGCTGTTTGGTCTTGGAACTCAATGCTTGCATGGGTTTGTGGCGATGTTTGTATTTGGAAACCCTCTTCAAAAGTTCCTTTATGTGCAATTGCTTGTCAGAATATAATTACTGATGTCCTAAAAAGAAATAATGTACCAGAAGGTGTCTCAGGCCTTGTTGTTGGAAACGCTAGCGGAGATTTATTGAATAATGATAAACGTGTTTCACTCGTTTCTTTCACAGGATCTACCAGAATCGGACGCCACGTTTCAAAAACTGTTGCAGAGCGCTTTGGTAAAACAATCCTTGAACTCGGTGGTAACAATGCAATTATCGTAACTCCGGATGCTGACTTAAAAATGGTGCTAGTAGGTTCTGTTTTTGGAGCTGTAGGAACCGCTGGTCAACGTTGTACTTCAACCAGAAGACTAATCATTCATGAAAGCATTTATGATAAGGTTTGCGACGTACTTAAAAGTGCTTATTCTCAACTTTCAATAGGAAATCCATTAGACCAATCAAATCACGTTGGGCCACTTATCGATACAAAAGCTGTTGAAGACTATTCAAATGCCATCAAGAAGGCAATTTCTGAAGGCGGAAAAGTTTTAGTTGAAGGTGGAGTATTAAATGGAGAAGGATATGAAAGCGGTTGTTATGTAAAACCTTGCATTATTGAAGCTGAAAATCATTTCGAAATTGTTCAAGAAGAGACCTTTGCTCCTATTTTATATCTAATCAAGTACAAAACCATTGAAGAGGCAATAGATCTTCAGAATGGTGTTCCCCAAGGGCTTTCTTCTTCCATTTTTACTACTAATATGCGTGAAATGGAATTGTTCTTATCAACCGCTGGTTCTGATTGTGGTATTGCCAATGTAAACATTGGAACTTCTGGTGCTGAGATAGGCGGAGCCTTTGGTGGCGAAAAAGAAACTGGCGGTGGACGTGAGTCTGGCTCTGATGCATGGAAAGCATATATGCGTCGTCAGACAAATACCATCAACTATGGTTCTAACCTGCCGTTAGCGCAAGGAATTAAGTTCGATTTTTAATGATAAAAGCAGTAATTAGAAGTATCCTTCTTCTGCTTATTTTAATTTCCGGGTCTTGCTTAGAAACTCCTTCAGAAATTAAAGCAATTCAGTATTTTGATATTCCTTCCTTTTTTGAAAGTGAGACAAAACGTCTAGATTCATCTGGCAAAACAGAAATCAAACTTCTCAAAACAGCTGATGAACAAGAATCGGTTTCTATGAAACCAGAATCTTGGAAGGATGAATTAGCTATTTTTAGCAATATCGATCTAAACAAATCATCTTACATTGGTAAGTATGTCGTTGATACTTCAATGAGTAATAATGGAATAATTGTTACTTATAAAACAAATGACGATAAGCTTCCTGTGAAATACTGTGCCTTCGAAATGCATGCTGATTCTGTGAAATGGCTTGAGGTTCGGAAAGAAGATAAATCCATGATTTTAAGTTCCGAACTTTTCTGGCGCTTCGTGCCCGATAGCGGCTATTTTGTGAGTGGTTCTCAGCAAATCGGCAATCTAAGCCCAAGCATTTATGAGGTTTCAGTTATATTCGCAAACTGAAAAAAATAGGCTTAGCCTTTCTACTCATATTCCACTAAGATTTCTATGCTTGAATTAATCATTGCCATTTTTATCCTTGGATATTCATCCATTGCTCTTGAACACCCATTAAAGATTAACAAATCAGGATCTGCCATTTTAATGGGAATCCTCATTTGGACCATCTATACCATAGGTTGGCCCGCTAGAGATACCGTGTCGGAAATGGCTCATCACCTAAGCTCTATCTCTGAAATTCTTTTCTTCCTTGTCGGTGCAATGACTATTGTTGAGGTCATTGATGCGCATGATGGTTTTAACCTTATTACTAACAGAATAACAACCCGCAGCAAGCTAAGGCTGATGTGGATTCTAGCCATACTTACTTTCTTCTTCTCTGCCATACTAGATAACCTTACCACAACCATTGTTATGGTTTCATTAGTAAGAAAGCTCATTGAAAGAAGAGATCAGCGATTGTTTTTTGCTGGTATGACAGTTATTGCTGCCAACGCAGGAGGTGCCTGGTCTCCAATTGGTGATGTTACTACTACAATGCTTTGGATAGGTGGTCAGATAACTACCATGAATATTATTAAAACACTTTTTCTTCCTAGTGTTGTTTGTGCTTTGGTTCCATTAATCTATGTAACTCTTTTTCAAGGTAAAAACCTAGAAGGAGACTTGCCTAAAATGAAAAGAAAAGAAATAGAGCCGGAGAATAAACTCATTTTCTTTTTAGGTGTTGGTGGTTTGATGAGCGTTCCTATCTTCAAGCAAATAACACATCTTCCCCCCTACGTTGGAATGCTTTTAGCGCTCGGCGTACTTTGGATGGTTTCTGATTTATTGCATCGCAACAAAAAAGAAGAAGTAAAAGAAAAGTATAATGCTGCAAATGCCCTCATGAGAATCGATATGCCGAGCCTTTTGTTCTTCTTGGGCATCCTGCTCGCCGTAGCAGGATTAGAGTCACTGCACGTTCTCGAACATGTTGCTACGTGGATGGATGATACTATCGGTAATAAGGACATAATCATTATCGGCATCGGGCTTCTTTCCGCAATAGTAGATAACGTTCCACTTGTAGCCGCTTCAATGGGAATGTATGATATGGCCGTTTACCCGGCCGATCACAAAATATGGCAATTCATTGCCTATTGCGCAGGCACTGGAGGTAGTGTTCTTATTATTGGTTCAGCTGCCGGTGTTGCTGCTATGGGATTAGAGAAAATAGACTTCATCTGGTACCTTAGAAAAATGGGCTTTATTGCCTTATTGGGATATCTTGCTGGAGCCGCTGTCTATCTCCTCCAATTTGAAATGATGCACCCTTAGTTCGCTGCTGATTCTTTGCATTGAGTTTATGCTTTTTGAAAAATTCAACGCAAAAGGATGAATATCCTATTTCAAAACTCAAACGTATTTCATTCAAACTTTATTGATGTCATTGATAATGACCCTCCAATAGGATGGTCATTAAAAATGCTTGTTTCATCATTTTTATCTTTTAATGCCAATGCAAAAAGTAATGGAATGAAATGTTCAGGCGTTGGAATAGCTAAATCAAATGCTTTTCCTCGTTTTTTAAACTCAACCAGATTTTGAAAATTCTCATTTAAAATATCTGATTTCATTGCTTCACTTGCTTCAATTGCCCAATCATATGCATAAGGCTCCCCGGAGAGCTTTTCCCAAGCTACCAAACCTAGATTATGAACCATGTTTCCACTTCCCACTATTAAAACACCCTTTTGCCTAAGTGATGACAATTCTTTTGCTAATTCAAAGTGGTATTGCGCTGGTTTAGTATAGTCTATGCTCAATTGAATAGTTGGAACATCCGCTGCTGGATATAAATGTTTAATAACACTCCACGCTCCATGGTCTAATCCCCAGTTAAGATCTAATCCTATGTCTGTTTGTGAAACTATTCTTTTCGTCTCTCTAGCTAAATCAGGGCTTCCTGGTGCTGGGTATTGAACATCATAAAGCTCTTTTGGGAAACCACCAAAATCATGAATCGTTCTTGGTGATTCCATAGCTGTTACAAATGTTCCTTTTGTTTCCCAATGAGCTGAAATACAAAGAATCGCACTTGGCTTCTGAACTTCTTTACCAACTTTTCTAATTCCGGTAACGAAGCTATTCTCTTCTATTGCGTTCATAGGACTGCCATGCCCAATAAATAAAACAGGCATTTTTGAAGAATTTTGTAAACCTGACAGCCTATTTAAAGCACTTAATTTCATTGTTTTTCCAACTAAGGGAGTGAGCATTAACGTTTTAATGAAATCAATTCGTCTCATTTTTGATACTTTTCCTTGATACAAAGTATGCTTTTATGTTAATCATAAAAATTCCTTCAAATTTTGCTCATACTTATTGCATGCTAAAGTGACTATTAAAATAAAACAAATAAAAAAGGCGGACTAAATAGCCCGCCTTTAAAATTATGTGAAATGGTTTTCTTAGTTGAAAATCAATTTCTGAGTTGCAGTATTCCCTTTTGTATCAGTTACCTCAACAACATAAATACCTGAACTTAGGTTTCCACGCTGTACAATGTAGCTTCCACGAACATTATTAACTTGCTCTATTCTTTTACCCATGATATCGCTTATAACAACTGTATAAGATGAATTTTCAGAAGCAAACTGAATCTTAGTTGAAAGATCCGCTGGGTTTGGATACATAGCCGAGATAGGAGAAACAACTTCTTCTAAACCAACAATTTCTTGGCAAGTATTGAATTTGTATGCTAAAGTCACAGGATCAGCAGATGTACGAGTGTACGTTCTGTTAAATCCACCTTTTCCATTAGGAATTACACAGTCGCGGTCCATTTCGTCAGGGAATGATTCTTCATTTGCTGGTGTAAATACATCACCATTTACAAACTTGTAATTAATTGACCCTGGACAAATATCATCAACTGTAGTTTCATAAACACCAGGAGCAACAGGAGTTAATTCAATTGCACCATTTTGAAATGCCGGGGTTGTAAAATCACCAATCACGAAAATGTTAGCAGCAGGAGTTTCATCTGTCAAGTCAACTCTGAATGTAATTGAAGATGGTGCAGGAATAGGTGCGCAAGCTCCTAACACATCAGAACCAAAGCATCTTGCTTCCATAGTTGTGTCGCTTCCAAGTTGGATGATCTTATCTCCTCCACCTTCCCAGCCACTTCCAAAGTCAGCGTTGCGAATAATTCTTGCCTTATACTTTACTTCTCCTGAATTGATGTTTTCTAAAGTAATAGTGAAAATTCCATCATTGTCATCATCCGACATTAAAAACGCAGGACCGCCTGAAAAACCATTAAAAGTTCCCGCAACATCAACAGAATCATCAACTCCAACTTGGAAATTGCAATTGAAATTCATATCAACATTTAAAGTAAGTGAATACGTAGGTAATTCAACACAGACATCAGTACACGTTCCAAAGCAGTATTTTTCAAGAACCGCTGATCCATCAATTACTAATGTTCTATTGTTATTTGTAGCGCATCCTGAAGGTACATCTTCAAATGCACTTCCGTTAACAAATTTATATTCAAAAGGACCTAACGTAGAAGGAATATAATAGATTCCTGTGTAAACATCCAGATTATCGTTAGGGTCTACATCATATAATTTATTTTGACCAGCAACCCAATCAGAAATTCCTCCAGCAGCGGTCTGCCATGAACCAGCAGAAGAAATACCTTCAGCAGCAACAGTAGAACCTGTCATATCAACAGAAAAGCGAACCATTGATAATTCAACAATTCCGTCGCTTCCACCATTCTGACCAAAATAAATTGGAGGAATAATTAAATCATTCCCGTCAACAACGAAAAATCTATTTGGATTTCCAGTTCCTACTTGACTTTCTACTGGAATAGATTCTTCCATAGGCCCATCATTGCCATTAATAAACTTAAATTCATAAGTCCCATCAGGCAGCATGCTTGAGAACGAGTAAATTCCTCCTCCTTCATCATTCATTGGAGTTTCTCCTGGCTGCCAGTCAGCCGTAGCTCCAGCTTCACTTTGGAAGCTTCCTGCTATATGAACACCATTGGGATCAAGGGTTTGACCAGTCATGTTCACAAGAATTGTTACTGTACTTTGAGCCATCAGACCTAAAGAGCCTGAAATTATCAAAGCAGCAGTTAGTATTTGTTTTTTCATGTTATTAGATTTGTTTCGAAGGCCGAAGTTAAGAAATCCTTAAAACTTGTACCGAAGTAAAAGTGTCAAAGAAACGCTATGAACACTTAACTATCTAAATATCAATTTTTTAAATTTAAATTAAGAAATTAACTTTATTTAGTTAATAACGAATGAGCCGTGTTTGAATGACGTAATGTTATTAACAAACGTTACATCTTTTTGTTAATTTTATTTATCTGTCTATCAATAACTTAATACATAATTGGGCAATCACTTAATATCTATTAGTGTTAATTTTACACTTAACTTAGTACCTTCGATGCTCGAACCATGTGAAGTTGCAATAACTATGAAAAAAAACCATCTATTTCTATCGATTCTATTTTCAATTTTTTGGGTCGCTGGGTTTTCCCAGGCCATCGTTACCCTAGATCCACCATTTCCAACATCAAATGATGCAGTAACTATTACCTTCAACGCTGATCAGGGAAATGCTCAATTGGCTGACCTGCCTGACGGAACGAACATATTTGCTCATACCGGTATCACCGTGGATGGCGTAAACTGGCAGTTTGTTGTTGGCGATTGGGCAACGGTTGATAACCGAGTTTTAATGACTCGAGTTGGAACGAGCAATCAATATACCCTTCAAATACCAGGAAGCATAAGAGATTGGTATGCCAACAATAATAACGCAAATGCATCCATCCCCTCCGGAGCATCCATCACAAAATTGTGCATGGTGTTCAGAAATGCAGCAGGAACTCTCGAAGGAAAAACGGCAACTAACGGAGATATTTTCGTTGATCTTGCAACAAGTGGCTTCTCTGCTTCCATCACTTCACATCCTCAAAACAGTTTGCTTTTGAACACAGGAGAAAGCATTACGTTCACAGGGCAGTCATCCGCAGCTGCAGCTTTAGAATTTACTTTAGATGACATCGTTGTTGGCTCTGAAGCAGCTTCAACTTCTCTAAATTACATGCTCAATAGCGATGATTTAACTCCAGGATTGCATACGCTTATTTTTGAAGCTATTGGAAGCGGCACTGTTAGAGATACAATTTATTTAAATAGACACTCCGCTCCTACAACTGCTGCAGTTCCATCATATGGAAGCGAAGGTATCATTTATCCAAATGAAACAACTGCCTACTTACAGCTTCGAGCTCCATTTAAAGGTTTTATTTATGTCTTGGGCGACTTCAATAACTGGTCTTTCCTCCCTGAATTTAAAATGAATAAGACACCTGACGGGCAATATTTTTGGATTGAAATTCCAAATCTTGACCCTAACAGGGAATATCGCTTCCAGTATTATATCGATTGGGAAGGAATTCGCGTAGCTGACCCATATTGCGAAAAAGTACTTGACCCTTGGAATGACCCTTGGATTAATGAATCAACATATCCGAATCTTATAGAATATCCTTCTGGCATAACAGAAGGCATAGTTGGCGTTTTACAAACTCGCCCAGAGGCATATGTCTGGGACAACTCGTACACTTATTCAAAGCCTCCAAAAGAGGACCTCGTGATATATGAAATGTTAGTAAGAGATTTTACAGAAGACAGAACTTTTGCTGCGGTTATTGAAAAGCTACCATACATTGCAACACTCGGTGTTAATGCTATCGAACTTATGCCAGTTGCTGAATTCGATGGAAATGAAAGTTGGGGATATGCTCCAAGCTTTTGCAGTGCTGTGGATAAATACTACGGTCCAAAAAATGAACTTAAAAGATTAGTTGATAGTTGTCATGCACGTGGAATAGCTGTTATATCTGACGTTGTATTTAATCACGTTTGGGGCTCTTCACCTCTGTCTCAAATGTATTTCAATAATGAACTTGGTCAACCAGCAGGAAACAGTCCATGGCTTAACCAAACAGCACGTCACCCTTTTAACGTGGGTTACGATATGAACCATGAAAGCCCTGCAACTAAGTTTTTTGTTAAAAAGCATTTAAAGCATTGGATTGATGAATTTAGGATTGATGGGTACAGATTTGACCTAAGCAAAGGTTTTACTCAAACTAATTCCGGACAAGATGTCGGAGGTTGGAGTAATTACGATCAAGGAAGAGTAAATATTCTCCTTGATTATGCTGCTTCAATACGCCAAACAGACCCTTCAAACTTCATTATTTTCGAACATTTTGGAGCTTGGGATGAAGAAATAGTTTATGCAAATGATGGAGCAATGCTTTGGGGATACGGAGGAACACCATACAGCGAAGCTGCAATGGGATGGCCCAATAATCAAAACCTTTTTAATACAACACCTCAAGCGAGAGGCTGGGGCAATTATGGTCTTCAAACATTCATGGAAAGTCATGACGAAGAAAGATTAATGTATAAGAACATTAATTTTGGTAATGCCTCGGGTGGATATGATACAAAAAACTTGAATACAGCTCTCGATAGGATGGAAGCTGCAGCTTCATTTTTTATAGTTCTTCCAGGCCCCAAAATGATGTGGCAATTTGGTGAATTAGGTTATGATGTTTCTATCAACGATTGCGGGAATGGAACAATTAACGAAGATTGCAGAACGAGTAATAAACCCGTTCGATGGGAATACTACAATAATTCTAATAGAAAAGATTTATTTGAAGTCTATAGAAAGCTTATTTATCTGAAGAAAACACAACCTTCTCTAAGAGATCTTGGCGTTTTTATGGACCTTGGAGGATATGAAAAAGTTGTTCGCTTTACGAATAATGACTTCAATTGTGTAATTGTGGGTAATTTTGATGTTGTTGGACAGGAAATGAATCCGGGCTTTCCATTCGGGGGTATTTGGTACGATTACTTAAACAATGATTCTTTAGATGTTAGTAATCCAGGCAATGCCTTTAATTATGGCCCCGGAGAATACCATGTTTACACAGATAGAAGAATTGTCCCGCCGACTAACAACTACGAAATTATAACAACAAATAACGAAGATGATTTAAATCAATCATTTACAGAGGCAATCATTGTTTATCCAAATCCTGTATTGAATAACGTGACTTTTAAACTTCCTGAAACACCTAAATCAGGAGATGTTATTCAACTTTCAGATATAACTGGAAGAGTTGTTATTTCGAATATATCACTTAATAATGGCAGTGGAAATAAGTTTTCTTTAGATACTTCGGCTTTAACGCCGGGGATATATATCTACACCCTTAGCATTGAAGGAAAACTATATTCTGGCAAAATAATCAAGCAATAAACCGAAACGATAAATTCCATGAATAAACTTTTAAAATTATCTTTTCTGTTCTTCTGTTTCCTTCATTTCGAAGGAATTGCGCAAACCATAAAAGGAGTTGTGCTTGACGAGAACAAGGAAACCATGATTGGTGCTGCCGTTCGTGTAAGCGGCACAACACTCGGAACCACAACCGATCTCGACGGTCAATTCACACTTAGCAACCTCACACCTGGTAAAGTAACTCTAGAGTTTTCGTTTGTCGGATATGAGAAACAAGTTAAAACTGTCAATTTAGCTGAAGGTCAAACCCTTGTTCAAAACATCAACATGGCTGCCAATGCTAATTTAATGGATGAATTAGTAGTTGTTGGATATGGCGTTCAACGTCGTCGAGATGTTTCGGGCTCAATCGTTAAGTTAGATGGCAAGGAACTAATGGAAGTTCCTACTCCTAGTTTTGAGAACGGGCTGCAGGGAAAGGCCTCAGGACTTCAGGTAATTACTGGTTCTGGAGCTGCGGGTAGCGCCTCAACTGTTAGAATTCGTGGAGTTGCTTCAGTTTCTGCAGGAGGAGATCCTCTCTATGTAATTGATGGTATTCCTATAACTCAGGATTATTTCTTGAACGGTAATAGCCAGGGTATGAATAATAATCCCCTTGCATCTATTAATCCAAATGATATCGAGTCGGTTGAAGTATTAAAAGATGCTGCAGCTACTGGTATTTATGGTTCCAGAGGGTCTAATGGAGTAATCCTAATTACTACAAAAAGAGGAAAAAATAAAGGCTTCCATGTTGACTTTTCAACCCGTCAGGGTATTTCAACTCCAACGGCAAGGCCAAATATGATGAACTCTAAGCAATACCTTCAAATGTACGAAGAGGCTTGGGTTAATGATGGCCGATTAGGCGTTCCTGTTCTACCAGGAAATATTTCTTGGGAAGATGCAAATAATACTGACACCGACTGGGTCGATGAAGTTATTGGTGTTGGATACCAGCAGAATTATGATTTGGGTGTTTCACATGCAGGCAAAAAACATAATGTATATGGAGGTTTCTCTCGTCAAAATGACCAATCTTATATGATTGGAAACTCCTATGAGAGAACTTCTGGAAGACTAAATGGTGATTATATGCCAACAAAGTGGGCTAAAGTTTCCTTATCTAGTTCACTTTCTCAAGGAATAAACAATCGTCTTCCACAAGGATTTGCCGGTGGTTTAGGTGCCGCAATGTCTCAGGCTTTGCCGATCTATCCTATTTTCCATCAAAAAGATGTTCTTGATGATGATGGAAATGTAATTAATAAAGCAGGAGATTACTTCTTTCCAAGTAACGATATCAATAGAAACCCAGTTGCGGCGAGAGAATTAAGAACAATTCAATCGAACGAAAACAGGTCTATCAATAATCTGAGTTTAGAATTTAAGCCATTAAAAGACCTTATAATTACTGGAACAGGATCAATAGATTATATGTTTTGGAGAAATAATGAATATCAAAAAACAGGATACGATCAAAACAATCCAAACTTCAGTAATGCATATCGTCAAAGCCTAGATGTTTTTAATTACAACTTGAATGCTGTTGCCAACTATCTTAAAACGATCAAAGAGAAGCACAATTTAGCTTTTATGGCAGGTGTTGAATATCAGGATTCAAGAACCACCTTTTTCCCAAACCAAAGTTTGAATCAAGTTGCAACAGGTTTCTTAGATGAGAACAATGCGGAAGTTATAAATGATGGAAATCAGCGATTTACTGAATGGAATTTTCTTTCTCACTTTGGAAGAGTTAATTACAATTATAATGGCAAATATTATGTTGAGCTAGTTGGCCGTAGAGATGGTTCAAGCAGATTTGGTCGTAATAATAAATATGGCTTCTTCCCATCTGCCTCAGCTGCATGGATTATTACTGAAGAGTCTTTCTTAAAAGATAAAAAGGGCGTTTCATTTCTTAAGCTTAAGTCAAGTATAGGAAGAAACGGAAATTCAAACATTGATCCTTACGCACAGTACGCTTTCTTTGGTCAGGTAAATAATGCATATAACGGAGAAACAATTATTTTCCCTAATGCAGATCGACCTGCCAACCCAAATTTGAGATGGGAAACATCAACAACTTTTGACTTAGCTGTTGAATATGGCCTTTTCAACGATAGAATTACTGGTGAAATGGCATATTACCGCAAACAAACAAATGATGTACTTCTTAATGTCGCAACTCAATTCAATTCAGGATTCGGATCTGCATGGGCTAATGTAGGTGGAATTAGAAATGAAGGTTTTGAATTTGCTATCAAGGCTAATATCATTGATCGGAAATTCAAGTGGTCAGTTGATTTCAACATTGCTCGTAATAATAATCAAGTTACAAGTCTCGGAAACTATACTGAAGAGGCAATTAGCGGAGGCACAAACGACACTCGTTTGATTATTGGCCAGCCAGTTGGAAATAATTATCTAGTTCGCTTTAGTCATGTTGAAGCTGAAACAGGGCGTCCTGTATATCTTGATAAGCAAGGAAATGAAACTTATGAATGGAGCGTAGATAATCGCGTTTCAACAGGAGCAATTCTACCTGATGCAATGGGAGGAATTAGAAATGATTTCCGTTTCGGAAGATTCGACCTTTCCATGTTCTGGGTATTCGTTATTGGGGGAGATATTTATGATTCTTCTTCAAAGCGTCAGCTAGGAACTTTTGACCAGGATGGTTGGAATCATAGAACAGATCAGTTCGACAGATGGCAACAACCTGGTGATGATGCCACTTATCCAATTTTAACTACTACTCCTGAAAATCACGGTTCTGGAACTCCTTGGATCAATACAGACCTTTGGCTTCATGATGGTACTTACGCTCGTTTAAGAAACTTATCTATTGGTTACAATCTACCTGATTCATTCCTTAAGAAGGTGAAATTAGGGACCGCGAGAATCTCTATAGCAGCTAATAACCTGATCACTTTAACAAATTTTATTGGTTTAGATCCTGAAATCTCAAGAGATTTTGAAAATGCGACTGACAGGAATATGAGTCCAAATATTACCTATTTAACTGCGCCTCAGCAGAAGTCATTTACTTTTAGTTTAAATGTTGGATTCTAAAAAATTGAAAACCATGAAATTCAAAATATTTTTCAGTCTTATCATAGCTTCCATAACGTTTACTTCGTGTTCGGAAGACTTCCTAGATAAGCAACCAGAACCAACGGCCTCTCAATTCCTCGCAAATGATGCTGTTAAAAACAAAGAGGATTTGCAAAGACTTCTTATTTCAAGTTATGACGTTATTGCTAATACTTATGGTGGCCAAGTTCAAAACCTTGGAGAGCTTTTAGGAGATAACAACGATAGTCCTGTTAGTCAGAATGATTACTTACAAGTATTCTTAAGAAGAACAGATGTTTTCAATGGAACGTTAGGTAGTGTTTACAGAAACGCTTACATCACCATTTATCGAGCTAATCAGCTAATTATTAAAAAAGATGAAATCACTGATATTTCTGAAGTTGAGAAAAATCAGCTTGAAGCAGAATCTCGGTTTTTACGTGCCTTCACTCACCATGGAATTCTTAGACTTTTTGCTCAGCCGGCAGGTTTTACACAAGACAATAGTCATTTAGGAATTGTAATGAGAATGTCAGCTTCGGATGAAGTTGGTATTCGATCAACTGTTGCTGAATGCTATGATCTAATACTTGGTGATCTTGATTTTGCTGAAGCAAACCTTCCTGAAGAGAATGGTATTTATGCTACTAAATGGGCAGCTAAAGCTTTAAAGGCTAGAATATTTCTTGATTTAAACGATTATTCACAGTCTGCTCAATTGGCTGGAGAAGTAATAAACAGCAATCGTTTTGCCCTTCTAGATAGTTTGAACCGATTCACTGCAGGTCCAAACTCAGAACAAATATTTGCTACTGTAAGTTATAATCAAGGAGGAGTTACTGATGATCGTGGAGGTGTTTTCTACAATTATAGATCTGATAATAACGCGAACCCTACCATGAGAACGAATGCAGGGTTTTACTCTCTTTTAACCTCAGATACAAATGACCTGAGAGGGAAGCAATGGGTAAGAGAAATTGTGGTTGGTGGTAACTCTACCTTTGGGGTTGCACGCTTTGATAGAACATTTATGTGGATACCTCTGTTGCATTTAACAGAAATGAAACTTACTAGTGCTGAAGCGTTAGCAGCTCTTGGAACAGATGTTTTAACAGCTCAAAATGATTTAAATGATATTCGCAACAGAGCGGGATTAGGTTCACTGATTGTAACAGGTCCAGATCTTCTTGAGGCAATTAGAATTGAAAGAAGAAAAGAGCTTTGTTTTGAAGGTGATAGGTCAGCTCAAATTAAACGCTTTGGCGTTCTTGGTCAACCATCATTTTCAAGGGGCGCGCCCTGGGATTGTGCAGGAATGGTTCTCCAATTTCCAGGTCAAGAAAATACGGTAGTTGGCTTTATATTAAATCCAACCGGAGGTTGTAACTAATTGAGTAAGAAAATTGAATATGAAAACTATGAAACATATAATTTGGATAATGCTAATTGCTGTTATTTCAGTAGTGAGCAGCTGCAAGCCTGAGGTTGAAGACATTGGTCCAGCATACGCAGCAGGAGAAGGTATTTATGGTTCTTGGGAAATAGAAAGTGTTAAGCAAGTAGATTTAACTCAACCTATTCCTGAATCAAAAGATATTTCATCTTACTTCAATTCTGACCCTTCGCGCAAAATGCAGCTTCGCTTTGATCAAGAAAATAACGTGTATGCTGTCCCTCAGCTTGGAGTGCTTCCAAGAACATTTGCAACAGGAGGAACATGGAGATTCGATACCATTCCTTTCCCGACTCAGCTAACTTTTATTACTGAAGCAAACGATACTATTATCACTCCAATTAGAAATATGCCTCGTGAAATTGATCGCTACTTTGGGTTTGATGTAACAAGAACAGATAGTTGCGGAACTGCTTACATCAGATATGAATACAATTTTAAAAGACTTAACTGATCATGAAGACATTCACTAAAATATTTTCAATTATTGGATTTTTACTAGTAAGTACAAATCTAACATTTGGGCAGGCTGTTACTTCTGAGCCAACTGAATACACCGACCCAACTACAGAAGTCAAGATTATTGTAAATCTTGGTCTTTTAGATCAGACTTTAGAGCATACCCAATTACTGTTGCAAGCGGCTAACGACGGGCTTGATATGTACATCTGGACTTGGAAACCTTTTGAATTTCCAGCTGGTTCTCCAAAAGCAAACGGAGAAGGTGCTCAAGCTTGGAAAAACAGTAATGAATTACTAAAAATGACAATGGAATCTGATTTGGTTTACAGTTATACAATGATACCTACAGAGTTTTATGAGGTTGATGCTGCCACTGTATATGGAGAAGATATCTTCTTCCTTATAAAACCAAAAGACGGAGGTGGATATGGAGATCCTGATATTAAATCAGAAGACCTGACTTTAGAAATTAATCCGCCTAACGTTGCAAGAACAGTGGTCTATGGCTTCCCGTCTTCTCCGTTGCAGGATGATATTTTCAGAATTGTTTATGATAACTACAGAGAAGATAAAGTTTCAATGCAAAATCTTGAAGCTGATCAGTGCTATGTTTTTTTAGAGGTAACTTTAACTGACGGTTCTACAATTACGCCTAGTGGGTTTTTCCAAGTTGGTAACAATCCTGACTTACAAATGAAGCTTATTGAACCTGGGATTTTTGAAATTATAATGATTCCAGAAGTTTATTTTAATCTTCAACCTGGACAAAAAATTGATAAGGTAAAAGCCATTGTTATGAAAAAGAATTTCCTTAGCGGGGCCGACAGAGTAGACGATGACTATATTGTAGATATGGCTTGCTGGAACGACTAATAGATAAAGACAACATTATGAAGGCAGTGGTTTTAATCACTGCCTTTTTTATTTTGATACCTTAAGAAAATGTTGTTTTCAAAAACAGCACATACAACTCCAGAGTTGTCCTTTATTTTAAAAATATGTGGCTTTTCGTGTTTTCCATTCGTCATGATTGCATAAATGGCTTCTTGGATATAGGCTTCATTAATCTTAAATAATATATTTCAAGGGAAGATTTAGCAGGCTTCAAATAACTAATCTTTGCCGACTCAGCCATGCTTAGCAATTGTAGCCTTCCCTTTTAAGTATTTGACAATACATTAAGGCAATAAATGGATCTGCCGCACTAAATATTGTTCTGTCGAAAATGGAACCCTCAAAATTTCTGTCGAGGAATGATTCTTTAATTTTAACACGTATCTAATGAATAATCGTCACTCACATTTTTGACAATAATTCTGTTCACCAAAAATGGAGGATAGAGAATTATCAAAAATCGGGCATAGGATGCTTTTAGCTTCATTATACCAATATTAACAGAATGTATAGGAATTATACCCGACAGGAGGCCCGCTGCCAAACTTTAATAACACAGCCCTTTCTTTTGCCTATCCATACAATTTAGACCCGGCAGAGGGCGCCTAATGCGTTTTTGGTTTGAAAATATAGATCAAACTTGATGAATTCTTTCTTCCACCAATGAAAAAAGTCTTTAATCCAACAAAAAAGGCATTTAACAATCCTAGAGCATTATTTCCCTTGTACTTCTCCGAAAGCATGGATACATAGAACGAATCAAAGTGCATAGGACAAATATCAACTAAATCAAAGCCAGAGGCTTCAAAAAGAGACTTAATTGACTGTTTATCAAAGTGATAGAGATGGCGTGGAACATCGTAAGCGGCCCACTTCTCTTTATAGTGCAAAGCATCAAGTGATTCGTGATTAGGTACTGCAATTACTACAACTCCATCCTTCGTAACCAACCGGCACAGCTCTGCAATTCTCTCTTTTAGTGCAGGCACATGTTCAAGTACATGCCACATAGTAATTGCTGAATAAGAGTAATCAGCAACATGATTTAGTGAAGCTTCCGTTTTAAAATCTAGATTGTAAAGCCTTTTTGCTTGAGCTCGAGCATCTTCTTCAGGCTCAATACCCACAGCAGTGAAACCTTTTTCTTTCAAATAGTTAACGAATGCTCCTGTTCCAGCGCCAATATCCAAAACTTCACCCTTATTCGCGTATTGCTGAATAAGCTTAAACTTGGATCTCAAGGTAAAGATCCTGACAAATTTGTAAAGCTTATTTATTAGTCCCCGAGAAGTATCCGAATGAGAAATATAATCCTCCGATTTATAATAATTACCTAATCGTTCAGTATCAGGTCTTGGGTTTGTAAATAAGAACTTGCAGCTATCGCAGGATTGAATTTGAAATTCTTCTCCGCTAACAGTATAGTCCTTAGCTATAAATTTTGTTGAAAACTGAGTTTGCCCGCATACTAGGCAACTATCATACTTATACATAAAGTTTCACGTGAAACATTAGCGACCGAGATAGACCATTAATACAGAAATATCAGATGGTGAAACACCAGATATTCTAGAGGCTTGTCCAATCGTTGCTGGTTTAATTTTCTTAAGTTTTTCTTTAGCTTCAGAGGAAAGAGAATTTACAATTGAATAATCAAAATCATCCTTTAGAACGATATTCTCAAGACGCATAACTTTTTCTGCAGTTTCTTTTTCCTTCTGAATATATCCTTCATATTTCAATTGAATCTCTACAGATTCAATAATTTCATCCGTATAAGCTTTCTCCTTTACAAATTCATTCATTGGCGGTACACGAAGAACCATTTCTCCCAATGCAACTTGAGGCCTAGATATTATATTAATTATTTTCCCTCTATGAGGAATGGGAGAGGTGTTGACATCTTCCAAATACGGATTAATATCCTCTTGATCGACACTCAACTTGCGAAGGAAATCAGAAAATTCGTCGGTTTTAGATTTCTTGCTAAGCACTTTATCCAACCTTTCATCAGAAGCTAAACCTAATTCATGAGATTTTGGAGTTAACCTAATATCCGCATTATCTTGACGAAGCAATAATCTATACTCGGCTCTTGAGGTAAACATCCTATAAGGTTCTTCAGTCCCTTTTGTAACCAAATCATCTATCAACACTCCGATATACGCTTCTGATCTACTCAATATAAAAGGCTCTAGATTATTAATCTTCAAATGAGCATTTATACCAGCCATTAAACCCTGACCTGCTGCCTCTTCATAACCTGTAGTCCCATTAATCTGTCCAGCAAAATAAAGGTTATTAATTCCCTTGGTCTCAAGTGTTAGTTTTATCTGTTGAGGAGGAAAATAATCATATTCAATAGCATACCCTGGTCTAAAAACTTTCACATTTTCAAATCCCTCAATTTGCTTCAACGCTTTGAATTGAACATCTTCTGGCAGGGATGTAGAAAATCCATTTACATAAATCTCTACCGTGTTCCAACCCTCAGGTTCAATAAACAATTGGTGGCGCGTTCTTTCAGCGAATCTCTCAATCTTATCTTCAATAGATGGACAATACCTCGGACCTAAGCCTTGAATTCTCCCATTAAACATTGGAGACCTATCAAATCCTTCTCTCAAAGTATCATGAACTTGTTCGCTGGTATATGTCATCCAACAAGGCAACTGCTTCTCCAACTTTGGAGTATCGAGAAATGAGAATTTAAGTGGATTCTCATCACCCGGTTGAATTTCCATTTTAGAATAATCCAATGAGCGACCATCGACTCTTGGAGGAGTACCAGTTTTCATTCTCCCACTTTCAAAACCTAATGAAACTAACTGCTCTGTTATTCCGGTAGCAGCTCGTTCAGCAGCCCTTCCTCCACCGAAATTTTTATCTCCAATATGAATCAGACCATTTAAAAAAGTACCATTTGTAAGGACAACGGATTTAGCAAAAAACTCTATTCCAAGAGCTGTCTGAATTCCTTTAACTGTATCTCCCTCGATAATTAAGGCACTTACCATATCTTGAAAGAAGTCGACATTCGGTGTCTGCTCCAACATGATTCTCCAAGTTTCGGCAAATCTCATCCTATCGTTCTGAGTCCGCGGACTCCACATAGCAGGTCCTTTACTTCTATTCAGCATTTTAAACTGAACCGCAGATTTGTCAGATACGATACCACTATATCCCCCAAGAGCATCGATTTCTCGAACAATTTGCCCCTTAGCTATTCCTCCCATGGCAGGGTTGCATGACATCTGGGCGATTGTGCCCATATTCATTGTTACCAATAATACTTTACTGCCAAGATTTGCAGCCGAAGCTGCAGCTTCGCAGCCAGCATGACCAGCCCCAACTACTATTACATCGTAATTTCTTTGCATAATATGAATGTTCCACGTGGAACATGAACGAGGACAAAGGTAATAAAGAAAAAAAGAAGCTTAACTATTGATTATCAATAATTTAAATCTTGAAATAGCTTCTTCTTCGGCGTTTCTCATCTTTACAATATCGCTTTTGGTTTTATCTTTATATCCAACAAGATGGAGAACACCATGAGCCACTACTCGTAGCAATTCATGGTTAAAATCATCGGAAAACCGAATTGCGTTTTCAGTAACTCTATGTATTGATATAAATAAATCACCTGAGATTTTTTTACCATCTGAATAATCAAACGTGACAATGTCCGTATAGTAATCGTGATTCAGATACTTCTTATTTACATCTAGCAGGTAATCGTCAGAGCAAGCAATTACATTTATTTCTCCGGGTGAAAACGCAAATGAAGCGATAAGCTCTTTGAGCCATCGCTTCATTACTATTTTATCCTTCCAACGAAAATCATCGTCGGCGTTAGAAAAAGTGATCAGAGCGAAATGTTTTATTGGTTTACTAACCTGAAGTAAAGTTCAACCCTTCTTCCATCTTCATGGAATTTGATATCGTCTGTCAACTGCTTCATCAAGAATACTCCACGACCATGAGGCACTTCAATATTCTGGGGATCAGTAGGATCGGGGAGGGTATCTGGATTATATCCGTTGCCTTCATCTTGTACAGTAAAACAAAGATTATTGTCTTTGTTCTCGTAAAAGAACCTTATTGACTTATCAGGGTTTAATCTGTTTCCATGGTAAATAGCGTTACTCACGGCTTCGGTAACAGCCACTAGAATGTTACCATAATTCTCATCACCAATATTATAATATTGGCATATCTCGTCTACAAATTTCTCGACAAGGTTTACGTTTTCTTTCACAGATGCAAATGTTACGGATCGTGTATCAGTTATTGTCATTCGCTTATTGGTTTAGTTAATTGTGTTAAAATATTCTTTTACCATATTTCTATAGTAAGGTTTTAATTCAGGAGGCAGTGTCTTTAATAATTCAGCTTCTTCCTTCATTAAGCGATTATACTCGTTGAAGACAGAAATGTTACGCTTTTGGTTAAAATTATTTTCATTTGACTCTCTTTTATTATCCTGCTCTCTTTCTCTCTCCGCCTTTTCCGCCTCTAACAGGCGAGTCATGATCTCTTCCTGCCTACGTAGAGTTTCTGATGTAATATTTTTGTTAACTATGTCAGTTTCCGTCTGCTCCATTTTATTAATAGCATTACGAATGCTTCCTGTGCTTCCGCTTTGACCTTCCTTCATCATGTCATTCATGATTCCTTGCAAAGCATTTCTAAGCATTTCCTGCTGAGCAGCCATTTTCGCTAATTGCTCGCTACCTCCTTTACCAGAAGAACCCGGTTTACCCATTCCGTCCTTCATTTGTTTCATTTGATCATTAATTTGTTGTTGCAGCTGCTTCATGGTTGCCATTGATGGCTTTCCTTTTCCCGGTTTCTTGCTGCTTCCTGGCTTTTTACATTCGCCATCACCAGGTTTTTGTTGCATCTGAGACGCTAATTGCTGCTGCATTTGTTCGGATAATTCTCCAAGCATCAAAGCTAGATTATTGATAGATGTCATCACAAACTGCTGTCTTTCGGCAGCAGAGGGAGTTTGACGCTCAGCCATATGAGATATAGCCTTATCCATATTCATATGAATGGAACTTATTTCCTTATTCACGAAAGAAGATATTTCGGCTATTCGCTTACTAAGAGCAAACAATGAATCTTCTATCATTTTAGCATCATCACTTAATCTTTTCTGCTCTGCGTTTATAGTAACATACATAGGGTTGTTTGACTCCGTCTTAACCAAGGTCTTTTTCAATCTTTCTTGGTCGAAAGACATTTGAAGCAAATTTTCAAGAATTTCTCTTAACTTTTTAACATCCTCTTCGAGAGTTTCCTCAGCATTTTGTGCTTGCATCGCCTGCATCTTACCACTCATTTGCTTCATCTTATCAGATGCACTCTTTTGAGATTTTGAAGCTTTCCCTTGTTTATTCTGATCTAGTTGGTCAGAGCTATTTTGCATATCATTCTCGATATCCTCTTCCAACCCGTCAGTATCTTCCATAGGCTGCGAACTTTCAAGATCTTGATTCTTTTTATCTAAATCGTCCAGGTCTTTTCTCAGCTTATTAAAATCCTTATTTAATTGATCTTGTTCCTTTTTAAGTTCATCAGCATCCTGATTCTTATCTTCAGATTTCTTACTAAGCTCGTCTTCTTTTTTAGCTAAACTATCAAGCTTATCAATGGTTTGGTTCAGTTTTTCCTCGAATTCTAATTGCTTAAATAATTCTAAAGAACGATCAAGTTCCTTCTCAAGATCCTTGTTATCCATCTGCATCTCATCAAGCTTATCTTTCATGGCATTCTTATCCATGTTCTCAAGCATCTTCTCCAATTCCTCGAGTTTCTTCTTCATTTCAT
This sequence comes from Bacteroidia bacterium, assembly GCA_040882555.1. Lineage (GTDB taxonomy): Bacteria > Bacteroidota > Bacteroidia > M30B66 > M30B66 > M30B66. The sequence continues at coordinate 40,541 of JBBEBC010000092.1, read as the reverse complement.
CACTTAAAAGCTCTTCTAGCAATTTTTCAAGTTGCTTTTGCTTTTCAAGAATGTTTTCATCGCTCTTTCTAAATTCTTCATTCTTGCTGTTATTCTCCTTATTTTCCTGCTTTATTTGCTCTATTTGTGAAGTTAGCTCTTGCTGCTTTTTAAGGAGATCTTGAATCTTCTTTTTTTCTTGCCAACCAATTTCTTTCTTTTCAAGAAGCTTTTCATTCAACTCCTTTAACTCATCCTGAAGTTCTTTTGCTTCTTCTAAGGTTTCTTCTAAACTACTTTTGATAGCTTTATTGTCAGATTCGCGTTGAGTTGCAATCTCATCTAGCGTAGGTACCCTAAAAAATTGTTTTTGAGTACGTGACGATTTTGGACCTTGAATACCATCATTATCCCATACCTCAAACCAATATTCCAATTCCTGACCAGGCTTTAAGTTTAGACTTGAAAAATCGTAAGCCCAAAAGAACATCGAACGAAGTTCATTCTTATTAAAAGGCACATCTAGCGCATTCGAAATTGTTACTTCATTTTCCGATTTCTGCTGATAAACAAATTTCAAAGAAGAGAAACCATAATCATCTTCTGTTTCACCCTTAAAATAAAGACGAGAAATAAACATGGAATCAGCTTGTTCTCTGACACCTATAACTGGATAAGAGTCAGGAATTACTCGAATTGAATATTCAACTTGTTCCTTCTCTTTAATAAACTCATTTGATGTGCTAACCTTATAGTTATTATCCTTCGTAAATCTTCTGTTGTACTTAAATGTCCCGCGAGATTCTTCAGGAACAGAAAAAATGGTATCCGAGAAAGAAAGATTAAGAGATGACGTATTCTGGGTACTGAATTCCCATGTGGCTTTAGTTCCTGCAGGAATATTTAAATCACCAGAATTTGTAATGATTTCGTCTTTCATCCCTGTGTAAGCAGGATAATCCAATATGATTCTAAAATTTGTGAGGACAGGATTAGGTAAAGCCTTCAAAGTAAATTCTGATGAATAAAAACCATCAGCATAAAGCTTAAAATCAACATTTCTTTGCACATTTTTGAAGCTATAGGTAAAATGTTGCTTATCTACTTTGTTTAATTTAAACCTAGCATCGCCAATTGAAATATAAGATTCTTCGGGAAGTTCACTTCCATTTATTTCAATTTCAAGTTCGAAATCCTGTTGGGTAGCAGTACTTAATTCCTTGTTAACAATAGAAAATTCAAAAGGAGCTTTTGGTTCGAAGGCAACTTGATAATTTACTATCCTATTTGAACTATCCTTCAATATAGAGGGAAAGAAAATCCAGAGTCCTAGAAATATTAAAAGAGGAATAAGAGCCCATTTAAGAAACTTGACATTTTCTCCTAAATCAATTGCAGCAGAGAACTGAACGGGTTTAAGTTCTTGAATTCGTTGATTAATACTTGCTTCAATTAAATCAATTTGACCTTCCGCTTTTGAATTTGCGGTTTGTTGAAGCTGAAGCGTATTTATTAGTTTGTCTTTAACCTCTTGAAAGTGCTTACCTATAATTTCTGCTGCTTGATCATATGAAATGATTTTACCAATTCTAGCAAGATGGAAAAGCGGAATAAATATGAACCTTATAAGAATAGCAACAGCTAATAAAATGTATCCATAGAACAGAATCCCTCTTCCTGTTCTTCCCATTTCACCAATATATTCAATTCCAGTGGTTATAAGGAAAAAGGCAATAAGGGCTGTGAAGGAATAAATTATTCCCCGGATAAGCTGATTTGTATAGTATTTTCTTATGAATTCGTCCAGTTTAAGAACGAGTTCGGAGTATCCTGATCCTTTCACACGCATTGACATCAATAATTAACGAAAATACAACGTTTTTGATACATCATTAGTGTTAAAAAAGCCTGAATTATTAGCAAGTCATCTTATCTACTCTTCTTTGATGTCTTCCTCCTTCAAATTGAGTATCAAAAAAGGCTTTAACTATTCCAAAAGCAAGTTCATTAGAAATGAATCTAGCGGGCAAACAAAGTACATTGGCATTGTTATGTAATCTTGCTAAAGCGGCAATTTCAGGGTTCCAACAAATTGCTGCTCTTACGCCTGCGTGTTTATTTGCAGTTATTGCAACTCCGTTAGCACTTCCGCAGATTAGAATACCTAATTTGGATTTGTCAGCCTCTATCATTTTAGCCAAAGGATGAACAATATCAGGATAGTCCATGCTTTCTGAAGAATGAGTTCCTAAATCTTCAAAAATCATTTCTTTTGAACTAAACTGTTTCTTTAGGAGTTCCTTTAAGTCATAGCCAGCATGATCGGCAGCAATTGGAATGATTCTTTGCATATGGTTGTTAAGTTTTGATATTTAACTGGCTCTCGTGCACGAATACAAAAGAGTAATGAACATTGCAAAAATGGTGTAAAATGAATTGACCTGAAAATCAGTTGCTAAATTAAATTAATGTTAACATCAATTATGTTCATAGCTGTTTGCGAAAGCCTCATAAAAATGAATAAACAGTTCCATTTAGTATGGTAAAATTATTCAATGGACTAATCAACCATATAAAACAAGTGCTAACTTCAATTATTAATCGACTTTCTCATAACAATGAGTTAACAATTACACTATGTTTTTTTCATACAAAGAATGAGCACCTATTGAAATGAACAACTTGTTAGTAAGAACACTTTTATCTGTCAATGAAGTACTTGATGTTGCAGATAGATGTTAGTTTTGTGTTCACAAAATGCTGTAAGTCTAATATCAAAGGTTAATCAAATAAATCTTCACACATTACTAACAGTATTACTAATACTATATATTTCTTTAAAGATTTTAAAAAGTAATTATTAATATGTTTAATACAAATGTCAATTCCGACGGAGGCGTCGTAGAAAATGCCATTGATCCGACTTTAGATTTGTTTGAAGAAATCCAAAAGCTAAAGAAAGAAAAGAATGCAATCATCCTTGCTCATTACTACCAAGATTCAGATATTCAAGATATAGCTGATTATATTGGAGATAGTTTAGGCTTGGCTCAACAGGCTTCATCAACAGATGCTGATATCATTGTTTTCGCTGGTGTACATTTCATGGCTGAAACAGCAAAGATTCTCTGTCCTGACAAGAAGGTTGTGTTACCAGATCTTAGAGCTGGATGTTCGCTTGCAGATAGCTGTCCACCAGAACCTTTTAAAAAGTTCAAAGAAGAACATCCTGATCACTTGGTTATTTCATACATCAATTGTACAGCTGAGATTAAAGCTCTAACCGATATTGTTTGCACTTCATCTAATGCTGTTCAAATTGTGAATAGCCTTCCGGCTGATAAGAAAATAATTTTTGCTCCAGATAAGAATCTCGGAAGATGGGTAATGAAAAAGACAGGCAGAAATATGCTTCTTTGGGACGGAGCCTGCATGGTTCATGAAATATTTTCAAGAGAGAAAATAATAAAACTGAAAGTCAGATATCCAAATGCTATTGTAATTGCTCATCCCGAATGTGAAGAGCCCGTTTTAGAATTAGCTGAGTTTATTGGATCAACTACGGCTTTACTTAATTACACTAAAAAAAGTGATTCTAAAGAGTTTATTGTTGCAACAGAAACAGGGATTCTGCACCAAATGTCCCTCGCATCTCCAAATAAGACTTTTATTCCAGCACCTCCGAATAACAATTGTGCTTGTAATGATTGTCCTCACATGAAGCTAAACACCTTAGAAAAATTATATTCTTGCTTAAAACACGAACAACCTGAAATTCAAATGAATGAGGAAATACGTGTTAAAGCAGAGAAATCTATTCGCAGAATGCTCGATATTTCTGCTCAACTTGGACTCTAATATTTTATGACTTTAATAATGAAAAAATTTCTTTCTCTAACAGCTCTATTTCTTTTTGTTTCTGCTGTTTTTGCTCAAAAATTTGAACTAGTAACCGACTCAGCTCATGGTCGTACTTTTAAAGAAGTAAAGGGTGATCCAATGAAAACAAGGATTTATACTCTCGACAATGGATTAACTGTTATGTTTTCCACCAATAGAGATGAACCTAGAATTTATACTTGTATTGGAACTCGTGCCGGGAGCAAAAATGATCCGAAAACTGCGACAGGTTTGGCACATTATCTAGAACATATGCTTTTTAAAGGCACTGATAAGTATGGAACATTCAACTATGCTCAGGAAAGCTATTACTTAGGTAAAATTGATACTCTTTACCTTAAATATAGTAATAGTAGGGATGAGAATATGAGAAAGAGAATCTATCGCAGCATAGATTCCATTTCAGGATTAGCTTCTAAATATTCAATTGCAAATGAATATGATAAAATGGTTCAGCATATCGGAGCTAAAGGAACAAATGCCTACACTTCATTTGATGAAACAGTTTATATAAATGATATACCTTCTAATAAAGTTGCCGACTGGATTCAAATTGAGGCAGAGCGATTTAGAAATCCTGTTTTAAGATTGTTCCATACAGAACTTGAGGCCGTTTATGAAGAAAAGAATATTTCTCTCGATTCTGATGGAAACAAAGTATTTGAAGAGCTTTTTTCTGGACTATTTAAGAATCATACTTATGGAACCCAAACCACTATTGGAACTATCGATCATCTGAAGAATCCTTCTTTAGTCAAAATACGTGAGTTTTACGATAATTGGTATGTGCCAAATAACATGGTTATTTCAATGGCAGGAGAATTTAGTTATGATAAAACCATAGATTTAATAGACAGTGCTTTTGGTAAATTTCCTTCTAAGAAAGTTCCTGATTTTAGTTTTAGTCCTGAGAAAGTAAAGACAGAACCTACAATAAAGACTGTTTACGGACCCGAGAGTGAATATATCACCATGGGATATAAATTACCTGCTCCGTCGAAAAAGCAAACTGCAGTAATGAAGGTCTGCGAAATGCTATTACAAAATTCTAAATCAGGTTTATTCGATTTGAATTTGATTAAAAAGCAACTGGTACTTAGCGCATCAGCAGGAATTTATATGCTTCATGATTATAGCATATTGTTTTTGGACGGCAGACCTAAATCAGGTCAATCTCTTGAAGAAGTAAAAGATTTGCTACTTGCTCAAATTGATTCATTAAAAGCTGGAAAATTCAGCGAAAAAGATTTACAGGCTATTATTTTGAATGCTCAGGTTCAAGAAACACGTGAACTAGAAAGTAATCCTGGAAGGGCATTTAAAATGGTGAATGCATTTATACATGAAACACCATGGAATGAAGTGGTTGAACAAACTGAATTAATGAAAATGGTTAGCCGTGAAGATATTATTGAATTTGCTAATAAATGGCTGAACAACGATTATACATTAGTATACAAAAGAATAGGTGAGGATAAAGAAGTTGTAAAAATTGAAAAGCCAGAAATTACCCCGGTTGAAGTAAACAGGAATTTAGTTTCAAAATTCTCAAAGGATATCTTAGACAATGAATCTGAACCTCTTACTCCTGTTTTTGCTGACTATCAAAAGGATATAAGTCGTGCTCCAATTAATTCTCAAGTGGAACTTCTATCTATCAAAAACAAGAAAAACTCTTTGTTCACTTTGTATTATGTTTTTGAATTCGGAAGACTTTCAAACCAAAAACTTCCTTACGCAGTAAATCTTCTTAAATATCTTGGGACAGATAAATTAACTTCTGAAGACATTTCAAAACAATTCTATGCAATAGGTTGTGATTTCAATGTTTATGCTGGAGAGGAACAAACATATGTTTCACTATCTGGTCCCCAGGAACGTTTTGAAAGAGCTATTTCAACATTAGAAACTCTTTTGTTAAATGCCAAAGCTGATCAAGATGCTTTAGATGCACTTATTGCTGATGATATTCAGGATAGAATTGATGCAAAAACAAATAAGTATGCCATTAGAAATGCTCTTTCTGCTTATGTGAGATATGGAAAGGATAATCCACAAAATTGGATTATTCAAAACTCAAAACTTCAAAAACTTAAGGCCAAGGAGTTAACTAAAATGATCCATGAACTCACTTCATACGAGCATAAAGTTCTTTACTTCGGCCCAGAAGATCCTTCTAAAGTACTTGTTACGGTTCAGAAGTATCATATTCTTCCTTCAAAAATGAAAACTCCCCCAGCGAAGAAAGAATTTCAATATCAGAAGAGCATAGAAAGAAATATATACTTTACAAATCATGATATGGTTCAGGCTGAAATTGGATGGGTTAGAAACACCGGTTTGTATGATCCAGCTAAATCGCCAGCTATTTCAATGTTTAATGAATACTTTGGTGGAGGAATGTCTTCAGTAGTGTTCCAGACAATAAGAGAATCAAAGGCTTTAGCTTATTCAAGCTATGCTTTCTTTTCAAATCCATCAGAGAAAAGCAAACCTTATTATGCAGGTGCATATATTGGTACTCAGGCAGATAAACTTGATTCTGCTATTATTGCCATGGATGAACTTCTAAATAATATGCCTCAGTCGGAAGTTTTATTTAATTCAGCAAAATCAGCACTGATTTCGAAAATAGAGTCTGAACGGATTTTGAATACTTCTCTCCTTTTTAGTTATTTATCTTCCAGCAGGCTGGGATTAGATTATGACATTAGGAAGAATATCTATAATGAGGTTAAAAATTATTCTCTCGCTGAAGTAACAAGTTTTCATGAAGATAATTTGAAGAATAAACCTTTCGATATGTATGTGCTGGCTTCGAAGGATAAAGTTTCTGATAAGCAGCTTAAGAAATATGGGAAGTTAACAGAGCTTTCACTAAAAGATATTTTTGGATATTAATGAGAGCAAGGCACTTTTTGTTGGTGCTATGTCTAAGCCCTTGCTTACTTAGTGGTCAAGTAGTTTCAGGTTCTGATACTCTGAAAAGAGTGAGTTATACTTTTCCTGACGGGACTATTTCAGGAGAAGGATTTCTAAAAAATGAAATTCCTTGGGGTTTCTGGATGAATTTCTATGAAAGCGGGAAAATTAAATCACAAGGCAATCTTATTTCAGGTAAGACTGATAGCACATGGAAATTTTACAATGAAAATGGATTTTTATCCATGCGGGTCGACTACGATTTAGGTAGAAAGAATGGTCTAAGAGAGGTGTTTTCAGATAGTGGAATAATAAAATCTCGAGAGAACTTCTTGGATGATACTTTAAACGGCAAGGCAGAAAAATTTGATAAAAAGGGGAATATTCAAGCAATAGTTTTTTTTCAGAATGGCAAAGAAAATGGCAATGCTGCCGAATTATCAGACGACGGGAGGATTATAAATATTATTGAGTATAAGAATGGCTTAATACTTAGAAAAACGCGAGTTAATCGCTTTGATAAGCAACAACAAAGGACAG
>JBBEBC010000092.1:0-33100 GCA_040882555.1 Bacteroidia bacterium | reverse complement strand
TTAATACTTAGAAAAACGCGAGTTAATCGCTTTGATAAGCAACAACAAAGGACAGGTATTTGGGTTAAAACTGATTCACTGTTCAGAATCTTTAAAAGCGTTCAATATTTGGATGATTTAAAGAATGGATTTCTTAAAGAATATGATGCTTCTGGTAATCTTACGAAACTTGAAAAATATGTAAATGACATTTTGCAAGCTGAGGAAGATGAACTGAATAAAGTAAAACTTCAAAAGTCGTTCTATCAGGATGGAATAGTAAAATCTCAAGGGGCTTATTTAAAGGGGAAACCTGTTGGATTACACACTTTTTATGATTCTACTGGCAATCCTGATAAGGCAAGGATTTATGAAAATGGCTATTTAACAGCAGAAGGTTTGTTAGATGAGCAGGGCAGAAGGCAAGGAGAATGGAAAGAGTTTTATTTAGATGGCTCCATTAAATCTCAAGGCAATTATCTCGATGATTTGAAAAACGGGAATTGGGAGTATCTCTTTTTTGGAGGAGCAATGGAACAAAAAGGTTCTTATTCGAATGGTCTTCCCACCGGAAGGTGGAACTGGTATTACGAAACCGGAGAATTATTGAGAGAAGAAGTTTATCAGAAAGGAAAGGAAGAAGGGTTTGCATTCGAGCTAGAACCAAACGGCGACACTCTCTCAACCGGTGAGTATTATCGAGGCCAAAAAGAGGGTAGATGGTTGTTTAAAGATGGAGATCAAAGAATTATCGGAAATTTTGCAGCTGGAGAAATGAATGGCAAGTGGGTTCATTTCTTTGACAATGGGCAAAAAAGCTTTGAAGGAGATTTTAGGGAAAGTCTGGCCGAAGGCAGTCATAAAGCGTGGTATCCAGAAGGAGAAATTAAGTGGACAGGCTCTTATTCTTCAGGAATTAGACAAGGAGTATGGACAAAGTTTCTTCCAGATGGAACTATGGAACTAAGTATTACTTATGAAGATGGGGTTGAGAAAAAGTATAATGGAATAAAAATTTTCCCCGAATTTTCCCCAGCCGATTTCGAAAGCTTAATTCAGAAAAACCCTTATATCTACTAATGAATCGCTGCTTATTAGTAGGCTTCTTATTGATAGCCACTTTATCATCCTGTAGATCAACGAGAAATAAAACTACAAATCAAAGTAAGAGCTCAAGTCCTGTTTTGATGGGAGTAACCTTGCCCGACAACATTGATATTAATTATGTTGAATATGTCTCAAACTGGATTGGAGCGCCTTATAAATATGGAGGAAATTCTAAAGGAGGAACTGATTGCTCAGGTTTTGTAAATACTACTTACAATGAATATTTTGGGATTAAACTACCGAGAACATCAAATGAATTGTATAAGAATTCTAAAAAAGTGGAAGAAAAATCCCTAATAATCGGAGATTTAATTTTTTTCGATATTAAAACAGGTTCAGTATCACACGTGGGTATGCACTTAAGTGGAAAATACTTCGTGCATGCTAGTACAAAAAAGGGGGTGATTGTATCTTCTAGGGATGAAGAATACTATAAACAGCATTTCAAAGCATTTGGAAGCTATCGATAAAATTAAAGCTCTTCCAGTGTATCAGGTGATTGCTTGGTGTGAAACTCAGTGATATTCTCCTGTACTTTTTTCTTTTTGAATAGATAGTAACCGTTTAATCCGCCAATTATGGCGTTACCTATAACTACAAGCCAATAACCAATTGCGAAATTAATGGAGAGTTTTATAAAACTTAGCATTTCGGGTTGTGAACCAACTTGTTTATCCCATTGATATAACATCATGGCCCTAAAAACAATCATTAATGTAAGTGTCAGCGCGGCGATAATAATGGCCATCTGCTCCCTATATTTTTTCAAGGCCAAAGAAAGAACCGCTCCTGCAAAAAGTAGTACGGCAGCTATGATTGTAAAAAAGTCAGGATGTTTTTTTCTTTCGTTGTTTAGTAAATTAAACTCTTCATTATCTTTTAGATAATCCATCATTGATGCATCCTTTAAGTTCATTTCACCAGCGGTCATTAAAGAGTAACCAGTCATTGAACCGAGCGAGGTATCATTGCATTTAATTTCTAGAAAGGGTAGAAAGAAACAAAGTAATAGGGCTGCAAAAAGCCCTGAATTAATATAATAACGCATTCGGAAAAGCATTTTCCAATGTTACAAATTTTCAGCAAGACTAACCGATAAACCACTCCTTGTTAAAAAGAATCTCAATAGCTGAATTTGAAAAGCCTAATAATTGGCATCTTTAATCCATAATATGAGAGAGAATTACAGTCGGGTTTTAGGAAAATACATAACACCTCAAGCGGTGGATGTCATTGTTAATTGGATAATTGAATATGGAGTCCATCTAAAAATAACTTCCGAGAGATCGACTAAGCTTGGCGATTTTAGACCGAACAGTCGGCTTAGCAAAGGACATAGAATAAGTGTGAACTACAATTTAAATCAATACGCTTTTTTGATAACTCTAGTCCATGAAATGGCTCACTTGATCACATGGAATACATATCATGATAAAGTAAAACCACATGGATTAGAATGGAAAGAGAAGTTCAGAGAAATGCTTCTTCCTTTTTTAGCTATGGATATATTTCCTGAAGACATCGCTCCAGCTTTAATTGATTATCTTAATAACCCAGCTGCATCTAGTTGTTCAGATATGAATCTCATGAGAGTTTTGATGCACTATGACGAAGATCCTAAAATCTTATTAGAAGAAATCCCTGTGAGTTCAGTTTTTCGTTTGCCAACAGGAAGAGTATTCAAAAAAGGTGATCAGCGCCGAAAATATTTTCAATGCCTAGAAGTTTCTACGGGTAAAATTTATTTAATAAACCCTCTTGCGGAAGTTGAGCCTGTTTCCGCCGAAGGCTAAAAGAATTTGTAACTTGCGACTTTATTTATTGTAAAATGAGCCAAGAGCAAGTCAAATCGCCTCAAAAACGCTTTTCTACAATGGTTTCGGAGTTAAAAGGCTCTGAAATCATCAGACTTGCTGGAGAGATTAACGATAAAATTAAGTCAGGACAGAAGATTTACAATTTCACTATTGGCGATTTTAATCCAAACTTATTTCCGCTTCCGGATTTATTGAAGGAAGAGATAATTAGAGCTTACACGAATAACGAAACGAATTATCCGGCAGCAAACGGTATTCAAGCGCTTCGAGAAGCCGTTTCGGATTATATTTTTGATGAACAAGGTCTAAAATATACACCTGATGAGTTTTTAATTGCAGGAGGAGCAAGACCACTCATTTATGCTGCATTTCAGGCATTGGTAGATGCAGGCGATAAGGTTCTTTTTCCTGTTCCTTCTTGGAATAATAATCACTACAGTCACCTTACTCATGCTGAAGCAGTAATGGTGGAAACGAGGCCGGAAAATAATTTTATGCCAAAGGCAGATGATTTACGACCTTATATTTCTGAAGTTTCCATGTTGGCCTTGTGCTCGCCATTAAATCCCACTGGAACAGTTTTTAATAAAGAGGATTTGCGTGAGATATCAGAGCTAGTACTTGAAGAAAATTTGAGGAGATCGCCTGACCGCAAACCTTTATTTCTTCTTTATGATCAGATATATTGGATGCTCACTTATGGCGATACAAAACATTATGATCCAGTGTCGTTAGTTCCGGCACTTAAACCATACACGATATATATTGACGGAATTTCTAAATCCTTTTCTGCAACAGGAGTAAGAGTAGGGTGGGCTTTCGGACCTGATGATATTATTGGAAAAATGAGAAGCATTCTGGGTCATATTGGAGCATGGTCACCAAAAGCAGAACAAGTTGCTACCAGCAAGTATTTAGAAAATCGTAAGCAGGTAAAAGTAGATTTAGAGATACTTAAGTCACGCCTTAATAAAAGGCTGGATTCTTTACATGAATCGTTTCAGAAACTAAAAGAACAAGGCTTTCCGGTAGATTCTATAGCACCTGCCGGTGCGATTTATTTAACAGTTAAATTCGACCTTTTAGGGAAAATAACAGATGATGGAAAAGAGATTAGCTCTTCAGCAGAAGTAACAAGCTATTTGTTAAATGATGCAGGATTGGCTATTGTACCATTTTATGCTTTTGGCGCTTCTAATGATTCTACCTGGTTCAGATTATCAGTCGGCACATTGGTAAGTGATGAGATTAGTTTAGTAATGGATGCTATCAAAAGAAGCATTCAAAAACTTCATTAAAAAAGATTAGTTGGTTTAGATGGAAGAAAACAAGAATAACTACTGCGTAATTATGGCTGGAGGCATCGGAAGTCGTTTCTGGCCAATGAGCAGACAACATAATCCTAAACAATTCTTAGATGTGCTTGGAACAGGCAAAAGTTTGCTCCAGGAGACGTTTAATAGGTTTAATGGACTCGTACCAAAAGAAAACATTTTTATCGTCACAAATAGAGCATATGAAGCCCTTGTTAAGGATCAGCTTCCAGGCATAGACCATGAAAATGTTTTGTTGGAAACAGCTAGAAGAAACACCGCTCCATGCATAGCCTACGCGAGTCATAAGATATCAAAGATTAATCCTGAGGCAAGACTTATAATAGCCCCTTCAGATCACCTGATTCTGCATAAGGATGCTTTCTTAGAAAGTGTTCAAACAGGGTTTGATTTTGTCTCTCAAGAGGAAGCTCTTTTAACTTTAGGTATTCAGCCAAGTAGGCCAGATACTGGTTACGGCTATATTCAATATATGGTTGAAGAGGAAAGCTTCTTCAACGGTATCATAAAAAAGGTAAAGACATTTACAGAAAAGCCAAATTTAGAACTTGCAAAATCTTTTCTGTCTAGCGGTGATTTTTTATGGAATTCAGGGATTTTTATAGGTAAAGCCTCTTCTTTTATCAAATCGTTCGAAGATCATTTACCCGAAGTAAATACTATTTTTTCAGAAGGTGATTCTTTTTATTATACTGAAAAGGAAAACGAATTTATTGAGCAGGCTTATGCACAATGCACCAATATCTCCATAGATTATGGAGTTATGGAGAAAGCTTCTAATGTATATGTTTTACCTACCGATTTCGGCTGGTCTGATTTAGGAACTTGGGGTTCTCTTTATGAAAACTCTTCCAAAGATGAATACAATAATGCCATTATCGGGAAGAAGGTAATGATGCAGCATTCTTCGGGGTGTATTGTAAATGTTCCTAAAGATAAGTTGGTAGTAATTCAAGGACTCAATGATTTTATAGTTGTTGAGTCGGAAGGGATATTACTTATCTGCAAGATGGAGGATGAGCAAGAAATACGCCAGTTAGTAACAAATGTAAGAGTTGAAAAAGGCGAGGAGTTTGTTTAATCTAAAGAAGAATGATAAAAATAAAAAGGCTGCCCGATCGGGCAGCCTTTTTTGCGTAAGCGTGGAGGTTAAACAAAAATTGAATTCAAATTAAAATTCCCAAAGGTCATGTTCAAAGATCATTATTTCTTCTTTTATTCTATTTGCTTCAAGTAAAGCATCTAGACCTTTCTTATACTCATTAATTGACCTATCGTAGACGTTTTCTTCCTTGATAATGTAACTACTGAATTGTCTCTTCCAAAAGATATCATCAAATGAACGACGCTCTGTTGGATTCTTTCTATTAAAAACATCATACTTAGCGAGAATGTTTCTTGCTTCAGGAAAATAAACCCAAAACAAAGGCTGATCTCCTTTTTCTTTATCATCTTGTTCGTATAGAGGAGAAATTCCAAGTATTCTAACATCAAGTACAGATCTCTGACGATCAAAGAACCATTCTTCCTTTATAAGAAGCTTCTTAACACGATTAGGAGAGAAGCTTTCAGTAATCGTAATTAATGTGTCTATAGATGGATCCAACATACTTGGAATCATCTTATCGTAGCTTTTCTCGGTAAGCTTTTTTACATCACCTGGAGTTATTTCTATAGAAAAGTCATCAGTTGAAGCACTGTAAACTCTTAAAGAAACCTCTTCAGTAACGGCTTTATAAAGCACATTTGTCAGACTCCTTAAACCATTTACATCCGCAGAAATTGGGTAGTAAAGAGGCAGGTTAACCTTTTCACGAAGATCAACAATTCTCCAAACTCTTCTCTTCCACATCACATCAGCTTCGCGAATAGGAGTATAAGGAATCGGTTTACGATTCTGAATATGTTCTCTTTTGTAAGCGCCATCATAAGCGTTTTCATCGCCAAGTACGGATTGAGCATTTACATCCATCGAAATGAATGCAACAAAAGATGCGATTATTATTCCTATTCTTTTCATAACCAATTGTTTAAGGACTTACTTCACACTAAATTGTGCAGTAAGAGTACGCACAGTTCCATCAGGACCTACAGCGCGGATGTCTCCAAAAAAGATTTTACCACCTGGTTTTACTTGGTTAAGTAGGGCATCAACACTGGCATCAAAACGATTTCCTGATACCTGGGCCGTTTTATAAAAACCACCAATGTTGGCTCCAAACTCGAAAGACTTAATAGTAAAACTAGCTTTAAAGTCGAAGTTTTCAAGAACCGCAGATAGGTAACCTGCAGACTTTAATTCACCTAGCGAAAGTGCTTCACCACTCTTCTTGCCCAATAGCATTGGTGTTGGATCAGGAATTCGCTTAATACGGAACTCTGGTGCTCCCATTGAAGAAGATTTACCAGCTGCGCTTTTCACGCTAACCGGAATTGTGCACTTGCTTCCACTACTAACAGTAACTATATAATTTCCATTACTAACTTTTACCAACTTACCGGGAGCTCCTGCTAAAGAAGCATCTATTTTAGTTGGATCAGAACCAGGAACCGAAATTGAAACTGGATTATCAACTCCAATGTAGAACACGTTCATACTTGTTGGAGAAACAACAGCAGCAGGTTTTATTGCCATGTATTCATATTCAACATCAGATGTTTCTTCTACACCTTCTGCATTAATGAATTTCACAGATGCCTTAATTTTTTGAGGCCCTTCAGATGCCGGTCTAGACTTGAAAATTACAGAACCTGTTTCGTCTGTTTCAGTAATTTGTCGTCCATTAACTGTTACATCAGGAGTCATGGATGAGTTGAAAGCCGCAACAAAAATCTTAGCGGAGAATTCATCACCAAGAGTTACAACACTTGAGGAAGGAATCATCTGAGCAGCAAGCTTATCAACCTTTATTGTATTGGCACCGATAGACTTGAAAAGTTCATTAAGTATAGTTCCTTCCGCATTTCTAACTTCTGTTTGAATTTGAGAAAGAACAGAAATCTGAGCTGCAAGAGGTAAGTGGTAGAATTTATTTGTTTCCCAAGTCTCTTTTGAAACTCCATTACGAGGAGGATCGGTAGTATCAAGTCCCAAATTGGTATTTTTAGCATTCTCTGGTTTTAAAACTCCTAAAAGGTCAGCTTTAAACTTTTCGATGTTTGCTTTCAATTCAGCAGCCTTACCACCTGTGCCTGTTTCGCCGCACATTATTCTAGTGCTATTATCGTATTTGTCTTTTGAATTAACGAAAGCCAAATCTAATGTATCAGCAATTCCTTTTTCAACTTGCTCCTCAGCTTGAATTAATTCAGACTTGATATCGGCAACATATTGATGAAGTTCATCTGACCATTTTTTTACTTTTTGAGAGTTCTCATAAGGCACTTTCGCTCTTACAGGATCAAGATCCAATTGAGCTTTAAGTGAGTTATATAAGAGCCCGTTGTTTGCCTCAAAGTTCTTATCAGTCTTGAGTAATCCGGTGTTCATTACAACGAATGCATCAAGAATTTCCTTTGATACGTTAAGTGCCAGAAGAGCGGTGAGTACAAGGTACATCATACCGATCATCTTCTGCCTTGGCGTTTCTTTTCCTCCTGACATGTTATTTTCTTATTTAATTTGAGTTTAATTAATTACTGACGATTTACGTTCATTGCGGTAAGCATATTACCATAAACGTTATTCAGAGAACTCAAATTGTTTGTAAGTTGAGACATTTCTTCTTTGTACTTCTGAGTATCAGAAACTGAAGCCTGAAGATTTGACATTAAGCTTTCAATTCCATCATATAAGCGACCTGTAGCTTGAGTATGCGCTTCAGCACCTCTTAATTGCAATTCGTATACTGAATTTAGTTCAGAAAGATTTTTAGAAACCTTTTGGAGTTGTTCTCCATAAGTAGCACCATCTTCATTAGTCATAGAAAGACCAGTTAAGGATTCTGAAGCCTTCATATAAGATGTAGAAAGATCGTCAACACTCTTAGATGCTTTTTTGATGTTTGAAACATAATCATCAGTTGCAACTGATGCGTTTGTAATATCTGCAATCTTAGATGTGTTTTCACCTAAAGATTTTAAGCTATTACCCAAACTTTCGATTAACTCTGGGCCAACCTTTGCATCTTCAAGCATTTTATCAAGTTGTTGCGCAACAGGATCTTTACCTAAAGATTTTTTTTGTTTTGGAGTATCATCATGCATTCCTGCTAATTCTGGATAAACAAGAGTCCAATCTGGTTCTTCGTGTGGTTTTTCGAAAGCTGAAATGAAAAATATACCGGCCTCTGTAAGAAGTCCGACCATAAGCATTTCATTAGCTCCAGGCCAGTGAAGGATTTTAAAAAGAGCTCCTACAATCACGATCGCTGCGCCAATCCCGTAGATCATACCCATTAATCGTTTCCCTTTTTTTGATGCAAGAAAATTAGCCATTGTTTTTTGTTGTTAAGTGTGTGATTTGTTTTAGTTATGGTTGTTTGTTAACGCTCTAATTTTGAATTAATTATTCGGCAACATCATTCTTATCGCGACCGATATAACTAATTACACAACGGAATCCGATGTAGCATTTAGCAGTATCTTGATATTCATAAGTTCTTGTACCTGTTTGAAGATAATAAGATACGTCCTTCCACGATCCGCCACGAATAACTTTTCTCTTAAGGGCAATTGGATCATCAGGTTTTGCTTCATATGTGTAATCAGGACTATTATCGTGTGAGAAGTTGTAAGCAGATTCATCATAAGCATTTGATGTCCACTCTGCGACGTTACCTGACATGCAATATAGTCCGTATTGATTAGGATTATATGAATCAGCTCTAAGAGTTGTTAACCCACCATCGTCGATATAATTACCTCTTAAAGGCTTGAAGTTAGCAAGGAAACATCCAACACTATTTCTTATATAAGGACCACCCCAAGGGTAAGGACTTAAGTCTAGGCCACCTCGAGCAGCATATTCCCATTCTGATTCTGTTGGAAGGCGATAGTTCTGTTCGTAAGATTCACCTTCCGTATATAAGTAACCATTTCTCAGGTTGGTTCTCCAAACACAAAATGAACGAGCTTGTTTCCAGTTAATTCCAACTACCGGATAATCGTCATACCCAGGATGCCAGAAATACATATTTGTAAGAGGCTCATTGTATGAGTATGTGAAGTCGTGAATCCAAGCTAATGTATCAGGATAGATAGGAATTGTTTCCCTTTTTATAAAGACTGAACGATCTTTTAAACCTTGGGCTCTATTCCCACGACGAGCTGCTGCTTGATAATCAATCCACCAATATTCATATAAAAACTTACGTGTATCGAATTCTTTTCTTCCATAAAATCTTTCATTTTCTGGAAGGTACATTGGCTCTAATGCTTCACGGAAATCTTCATCATCATAACGAAGTCTCTCATCCCAATTAAGAATTGGAGTAGGATAATCTTCATCGAACTCATTTGTTTCAATAATGAAATCTTCAAATTCATCACCAAGCATGCGGCGAGCAATTGAATCTCTTACCCAATTAACAAATTGACGGTATTCATTATTAGTGATTTCTGTCTGATCCATGTAATAGGCAGGAAGTGAAACCGTTTTACTTTGACCTGTTACGCCATAAGTAATGTCTTGGTCGCTAGGGCCCATGTTAAAGCTTCCCATTGGAATGTAAACCATACCGTAGGGATCCTCTTGGAACCAGTTCTGGCGACCCTCCACTCCGGTCAGGTAGCCATTGCCATCATTTCCACAACTGCTAAACAGTGTAGCCAAAACCAGTATAAATACTGATGAATGTAAGATAGCACCTCTTTTCAGGGCGTTGGTCATAACTTTATAAATTCGTGAAATGGTAAGGTAAAGTTTTTCAAATAACCTTGTTTATGGCTTCTTGGTATCTGTAAACGTCTATGTTGTTGTAACAGTTACATCCAAATTTTACAGATATCTTACGTTGCGATATATCTGACGAGGTTTAACAGGATCAATCTTAAAGCAATAGTTAAGCATAAACTCAAGTGTTCCATTATTGTATGGATTTAGAGCTGATGTATTAACATCATAAGCCAAACCTACTTTAACCCCTTTCCAAACATCAGCGCCCAACATAACAATAACTGCATCTTGAAATCTATAAGATAGTCCACCCCATAGTTTATTCTTATAGTGAACGTTACAGTTGATGTCGAATTGTGTTGTTGCTGCATTTTTGATAAAAATGGAAGGTCTTAATTCGATATCGGGGTTCAATTGATAATTGTATCCAGCCATTAAATAATAGTGACGTCTTGCCTGATACTTATATGTGCTTAAGTTAAAAGTAGATTGAGGAAGGTGAGTGGAAGATATTCCAACATAATAATCCTTAGTCGTGTAATACGCACCTAATCCAGCATCGAATACCGTTCCCGATACCGCACTGCTTGGAATTGATGGGTCACCATCCTGAAGTGGATTCAAACCACCGCCTAAAGATTTATTTATCATACCTAAATCAACACCTAAACCCAAAGTACCGTCTTTAAGCTTTAAGTGATATGAATACGCAAGCTTTACAAAAATATTGTCTTCAATACCAATAGCATCCTGCATAATTGTTAAGCCAACTCCTCCTTTTGCAACAGGAATAGGCATATCGGCAGATAATACAAATGTTCTAGGTGAACCTTCAAATCCAAGCCACTGACTTCTTCCAAGTACGTTTCCGCAAATTGCATTTGAAGTTCCTGCATATCCAGGGTTTACCGCAAGGCGATTAAACATATTCTGACTAAATTGTGGGTCCTGTTGTGCATTAGAACTTAACACCAGAGCGAATATGCTGACAATCGTTAACCGTAATTTCATCTATTGTTTATTAGTTTGGCGGGTTGACTTACAAGATGCTAAAATACGTAAATTAAAATGTCACGTGCAACAAGGATTGTGAATAAATGGTTAATAAAAACATGTAGGAGGGTATTAAGTCCCTGATAATCAGAAAGAAAGATTTAGGCAAGCTTCTGATAAGTTTGCCACCATGTTTCAGGTAATTCTCCTTGCATTGCTTGTTGATAATCTTCATAATTACACGGAACCACCTGATGGCGCTCATATTTGCTTTGCCCAGTGTTTCTTAATGGCACTTTCATCCACCACCTTGCATTCCATTTATTTTTATAAAAAATAATCTCTTCCTGTATTTTTTCGGAGCTTAAATTATAAATAGTGTAATCATTTTCATTACCAATTATTCCATCCGGAATTCGGTTTATGATGCCATCTGCAAAATGCCAAATTAGTTGCGCAACGAGCTTCTCGGAGCTGACAGTGTCATTTCTCTTTGTTAAACTCCAGCCAAAAATTCCAACGGAAGATAATTTATTACTTAATCCAGCATATCTCATTAATCTACAAGCCTCCTCCGCATATAAACCGTTTGGTTCAGACTCTGAAGATGC
Organism: Bacteroidia bacterium; assembly: GCA_040882555.1. Classification (GTDB taxonomy): domain Bacteria; phylum Bacteroidota; class Bacteroidia; order M30B66; family M30B66; genus M30B66. The sequence goes on along the minus strand of JBBEBC010000092.1, from coordinate 21,423 downwards.
TGAAAAATCTGAGCCTCTAATTGAGCAACAATCAAAACTTAATACGTCGGAGTTTCTAAATACAGGTTCGGTTGAAGAAATATTTTGTCGTACTTGTCCAAGCCTATGCGCATCAAAATTCATTTGCTCGATAGTTTTAAGCATATCAGGCGATGACAGATAAGACTGATATCCAATTAATGAATAATTAAATAAATAGTTTGGAGTATGTTTAATAACTTTAGTTAACCAATAATTATTTACATTTTCATCATCTAGAATTAAATTTAAGTCAGGCTTTACATCAACAGAACAAAGATTAATGGTTTGTTCTTCAAGGCAGTAAGATGAATAAAGGTGGTAAGAATTATATTGATTAGCAGAAATAATTATTGGTATAGAACCATATTCCCTTATCTTTAATAACGCTTGCGAGAGTTCTTCCTCGGTTCCTGTAAATGAACCAGCATCAGCCATTCTTAGGCTTCTTGAGGGACTATATAAGGAATAAAAATTCTCTCTTATTCCATAAATAAAAAAATCATTTTCATTTTTTAAAATAGAAATGATAACAAAATGAGGTGCGTCATTTTTAATCATTGCATCAAGCGTATACGCTTCAATTGTTTCACCAATAGAGCCTTCAGGCCAATGCTGATTTTTTAGTTCATTTACAGATTGTAAATCGAGAAGTGCGACAAGGTTCACCTTTAATTAGCTTGACTTTTTCTTTTTAGTTGGACTTTTAGGCTTAGATGTGCTTTTTGCTTTGTCAGCTGAGGCCTTAGATCCTCTTGGCATTTTCTTAGGCTTATTTGCATCATCAGCAATAATAGCTTCTACGTCTTTGAGCGTTAGACTTTGAGGGTCTGTTCCCTTTGGGATTTTGAAGTTTTCTTTTCCTTGAGAAATGTATGGGCCCCAGCGGCCATTTAAAACTTGGATCAGTGGGTCGGTTTCATCAAAGCTTTGGATAACCTTTTCTGCATCAGCTTTTCTTTTCGCTAAGATTATTTCAATAGCTCTGGTATAACTAATTTCTAGAGGGTCTTCTCCATTTGTAATAGAATAAAATTTTGAATCATGTCGAATGTACGGTCCAAATTTCCCTGTTCCAATAATCACATCTTTGGTCTCAAAGGCTTCCAGCTTTCTTGGTAATTTAAATAAATCAACAGCTTCTTCTAGAGTTATGGATTCAAGTCTCTGACCATGCTTTAAGTTAGAAAATTGTTTATTCTCATCATCACTTTCTCCAATTTGAGCTAATGGACCATAGCGACCTATTCTGACATATATATTTTTTCCTGACTTTGGATCTATTCCTAGCAAACGCGTCCCGGTAGCTCGCTCTGATTCTTCAAGAGTTTTAGAGACTGCTTTTATAAATGGCAAATAGAAGCTTTTAAGCATTAGCGTCCACTCCTGTAATCCTTCAGCAATCTCATCAAACTCTTTTTCTACCTTGGCTGTGAAGTTGTAATCCATGATTTGCTCAAAGTTTTCTAAAAGGAAATCATTAACAACTGTACCTATATCAGTTGGGAAGAGTTTATTCTTTTCTTGTCCTGTAATTTCTGTTTTATCACTCGTATTTACGTTAGAATCTTTAAGGGTGATTACTTTATAGTTTCGAGGAGTTCCTTCCCTCTCTTCTTTTACTACATAATTTCTTTTTTGAATTGTAGAAATTGTTGGAGCATAAGTCGAAGGTCTTCCGATTCCGAGTTCTTCTAGCTTTTTTACAAGAGCTGCTTCCGTATATCTTGGTGGAGGGCTGCTATACTTTTGAGTGGCAGTAAGCTCATTTAATTCAAGATTCATTCCTTTGGCAACCGGAGGAAATAATAAGCTTACATCTTCTTCTTCAGGCGCATCATCAAAAGATTCAGTATAAACCTTTAGAAATCCATCAAAAATCACTACTTCTCCTAAAGCTTCCAATTGTTCTTCTACACCAGAAATAGCAATTTTAACTATTGTTTTCTCTATTTCCGCATCAGCCATTTGAGAAGCTAACGTTCTCTTCCAAATAAGTTCATACAATCTGTTTTCCTGAGAGTCTGCTATTTCAGGAGTTTGATTCATGTAAGTTGGACGAATTGCTTCGTGAGCTTCTTGGGCTCCTTTTGATTTTGTTGTAAACTGCCTTAACTTGTGATACTTTTCTCCGTAAGCAGAGTTTATTTGAGTTTTTGCAGCTTGCAAAGCTGTCTCAGACAAATTTACTGAATCGGTTCTCATGTAGGTGATTCTTCCTGCTTCGTAAAGCTTTTGAGCAACAACCATCGTTTGGCTAACAGAAAAACCAAGTTTTCTTGAAGCTTCTTGTTGCAGAGTTGAAGTCGTAAATGGCGATGAAGGAGTTCTCTTAGAGGGCTTTTTCTCAACATCTGTTATCGAGAAAGATGCATTATTGCAAGATTCAACGAATTTTTGAGCTTCCTCAAGTGACTGAATTCTTCTAGGTAATGTTGCCTTAAGTGTGTATTTCCTTCCCTCATGTTGAAATGATAAAAGAGCAGCAACCCGAAAACTTGAAGAACTATTAAAGGCCATCACTTCTCTTTCGCGCTCTACTAATAACCTTACAGCTACCGATTGAACTCGACCAGCAGAAAGTGATGGTTTTACTTTTTTCCAAAGAACGGGAGATAACTCATATCCAACAATTCTATCTAAAACTCTTCTTGCTTGTTGAGCATTGACCAAATTATAGTCGATTTTTCGAGGAGAGTCAATAGCCTTAAGAATCGCAGGCTTTGTAATCTCATGAAAAACGATGCGCTTAGTATTCTCCTTATTCAAGTTTAATGCTTCTAGCAAGTGCCAAGAAATTGCCTCTCCTTCGCGGTCCTCGTCTGATGCAAGCCAAACTGTTTCAACTTCTTTTGAGAGTTTGGTTAACTCCTTGATAATTTCCTTTTTATCAGGAGACACTTCGTATTTAGGTTCAAAGTTGTTATCCACATCAACAGAAAGCAAACTTTTACTTAAATCTCGAATGTGTCCAAAACAAGATTTTACTAGAAATTCAGGCCCAAGAAATCCACCAATGGTTTTGGCTTTTGCCGGAGACTCAACAATGACAAGGTTTTTGGGCATATTGTATTATGTTTTATGAACTAAGTTCTTCGGCAAAGAAACAGAAACAAATTGAGCACTTCCAAATTAAAAATTGAAACAATGTCTCTGACACGAAGTGTCATTTTGTCACATCAGGTGCTTTCACTAATTTTGCCGTCCTGTAAAAACACTATGTCCGACATTTCAAATAAAATTATTGACGAAGCCCGTCAAGGTGAAGCCTTTGTTCAGGAAGAACAAAACCCTAGCATCAAGAGTAAGAAAATGTTCCTTGAGAGTTATGGTTGTCAAATGAATTTTGCCGATAGCGAAATAGTAGCCTCTATTCTAAAGAAGGAGGGCTACACTACTACAAAAGAGATTAATGAAGCAGATTTGATTTTTGTTAATACGTGTGCAATCAGAGACAATGCCGAACAAAAAGTAAGGCAGCGTTTAACGGATTTTAATAAGGTGAAAAAGCAAAAGCCCGACCTGATTATCGGGGTACTAGGTTGCATGGCCGAGCGACTGAAATCTAAGCTGCTTGAGGAAGAGAAATTAGTTGATTTAGTTGTTGGACCGGACGCTTATCGGGATCTTCCTTCACTTATTAATACAGCTGAAGATGGACAAAAGGCAATAAATGTTATCCTTTCAAAGGAAGAAACCTATGCTGATATTTCTCCTGTGAGACTCGGCGGAAATGGAATTACAGCTTTTGTTTCAATTACAAGAGGTTGCGATAATATGTGTTCTTTTTGTGTAGTCCCTTTTACAAGGGGAAGAGAAAGGAGTCGTGACCCAGAAACGATTATTAAAGAAGTTGAAGACTTATATGTAAATGGTTTTAGAGAAGTAACGCTGCTCGGACAAAATGTTGACTCATACTTATATTCAGGAGGAGGATTAAAAAAGGAAATCTACTCAAAGGAAGAGCTTGATAAAGCAGTCAATTTTGCTCAGTTATTAGAAAAAGTTGCAGTCTCTGTTCCGGGCATCAGAATACGTTTTTCTACGTCTCATCCTAAGGACATGACTGACGAAGTGCTTTATATTATGGCTAAATACGATAATATCTGCAAGTACATTCACCTACCTGTTCAAAGTGGAAATTCTGAACTGCTAGAGAAAATGAATCGTGGATACACTCGAGATTGGTATAAAACAAGAATAAATTCTATTCGTGAGATTATTCCCGAATGTGGAATTTCTACCGATATTATTTCAGGCTTTTGCTCAGAAACAGAGGAACAACATGAAGAAACATTAAGTTTAATGGAATGGGTTAGCTATGATTTCGCTTACATGTTTAAATACTCCGAAAGGCCAAAAACGCTTGCTGAAAGAAAGTTTAAAGATGATGTTCCAGAAGCTGTGAAGAGCAGAAGGTTAACAGAAATTATCGAATTGCAAAACAGGCTTTCGCTCGAAAGCAATAAAAGAGATATTGGTAAGGTGCACCAGGTACTGGTGGAAGGCCCCTCGAAAAGATCTCAAGAGCATTTTTCAGGAAGAAACACCCAAAACAAAGTGGTCGTTTTTCCACGAGAAAATTATAAAGCAGGAGAACTTGTTGATGTATTAATTCATGATTGTTCTTCAGCAACGCTATTGGGAACAGCGGTTGAGTATTCAATTAAATAATGCTGTGCGATGGAGTTACAAGATGTAAAAAACAGATTTAGTATAATTGGAAGCGCACCACTGCTCAACAGGGCTATAGATACAGCATGGAGAGTGGCTTCAACAGATTTATCTGTTTTAATTACAGGTGAAAGTGGAACAGGAAAGGAAGTCTTTTCTAAAGTCATTCATAGTTTTTCTACCAGGAAACATGGAGCTTTTATTGCGGTAAATTGTGGGGCAATTCCCGAAGGGACAATAGATTCGGAGTTGTTTGGTCACGAAAAAGGCTCTTTTACCGGGGCAAATGAAGCAAGAAAAGGGTATTTTGAAGTTGCAGGAGGAGGTACCATTTTTTTGGATGAAGTTGCAGAACTTCCTTTGCAAACTCAGGTAAGACTTTTGAGAGTTCTTGAGACAGGAGAGTTTATCAAGGTGGGCTCCTCTAAAGTTTTAAAAACGGATGTTAGAATTGTAGCAGCAACTAATGTGAATATTCCTGATGCCATAGAAAAGGGTAAATTCAGGGAGGATCTTTACTACCGGCTAAACACAGTTCCTATTAAAATACCACCATTGAGAGAAAGGGGTCTAGATATTTTATTGTTATTCAGAAAGTTTGCTTCAGATTTTGCAGCCAAATACAATATGCCTCCCATAAGGCTGGATGAGCAATCGAACCAGCTAATGTTGAATTATCGGTGGCCTGGAAATATCAGGCAGTTAAAAAACGTTACTGAGCAAATTTCAATCATTGAAAACGAAAGAAATATATCGGCTGAAGTTATATCTCGCTACTTACCTGGGCAAAACAACAGCCTAATACCCACAAAATTTACTTCAGAGAATAAAGCCGATATTTCTGAAAGGGAGATTTTGTACAAAGTTCTTTTTGATATGAAAAAGGACATGGTTGAAATGAAGAAGCTTATTCTTGACCTGTTACAACATGGTGGGGCAAACAACGACATCAGAGAGGATAATGCTCAATTAATTTCCAAATTATATCAAGACATTAATCAACCAGGATCTCAGCAAATAGCTCCAAGTGCTCAACCTGTGGTCCAAAACCAACAATCGGAGCCTTATTATCCTCCGGTAACGGAGCATGAAGAGCTAGAAGAAGAAAGTCTTTCTTTGGAGGAAAGAGAAAAGGAGTTGATTATAAAGGCATTGGAAAAGTACAGAGGAAGAAGAAAACAAGCTGCATTAGAATTAGGAATTTCTGAAAGAACACTCTACAGGAAAATCAAGGAATACGATATCAACCTTTAGCACATGTCTAGGTCATTAGTCATCATTTCTTTAATAATACTTGCTTCTTTTGGTGCATGCAGAGTTTCTCTTTCAGGAGGCAATTATGGAGAGGCGAAAACTATTTCTATTAATTTCTTCCCTAATCAAGCAGCATTGGTTCAACCTACATTAAGTCAATCTTTTACCGAGGATTTGCGAAACTTTTTTCAATCACAAAGTCCTTTGGCTGTGGTTCAAAGAAGCGGAGATCTCCACCTACAAGGTGCAATAACAGATTATCGGGTTACCCCTGTTGGTATTGGAAATCAAACAGCATCATCCAACAGATTGACAATAACCGCTAACGTTAGTTTCACCAATACACTTGATGAAACTAAAGATTTCGAAAGCAGCTTTTCAAGATTCGCTGACTTCCCAGCTTCACAAAATCTAGTTTCAATTGAAGCGGATTTAATTCGTGAAATAAACCAGCAGCTTATCCAAGATATTTTTAATAAGGCTTTAATTAACTGGTAATATGAATAAGTCAGAATTTTTGGACTTATGTCAGAGCCCGGAAAAGATTAATCCAATTCAATCTGTTGGCTTGAAAGAAATAATAGATAGGTATCCATTCTTTCAAGCCGCTAGGCTTTTATTCTGTCTTTCACAAAAACAAGGACAACAGATTGGCTATTCAGATGCCTTAAAAGCGGCAGCTCTGCACACATCAAATAGGAAAAGGCTCTACACTATTTTAGAAGGTAAAATCAATGAGGCCAAAATGGTTCCTATCACGGAGGATAAGGTTCTACAAAATGAAGTTCCTGAGATAGCCTTGAATGAAGTAAAAACTACAACTTCTGAATTACCAAAAGATGATGATTTATTGAGTGAGATTATAAACTATCCCGAGGTGCTAAGGGAGGAAGAAAGAGATGAGGATGAAATTATACCAATAAATCAGGCTTTATCAAGTATTGAAGAAGATCAAGCTCAAGTTATTGAAACCGATTCAAGGCAGTCGGTTGTTAGTCAAAACAATGATTTAATACAAATTCAATCAGCAGAAACGACTCCTAAGTCCTTTTTAGATTGGCTTCAAAAAATAAAAGATACAAATGGGCCTGCGGATAAAATCGAAGAGCAAATACCTTCCAAAAGCAAGGAAGAAATAATTGAAACATTTATTAAAACAGAACCGAGGATCTCAACTCCAAAGAAAACGGAGTTTTACTCTCCATTGACAATGGCGAAGAAAAGTGTTCTTGATTCTGAAGAAATTGTATCAGAAACACTGGCAAAAATATATGTAATGCAAGGCAATGCTGAAAAAGCCAAAAGAATCTACCAAAAATTAAGTTTGTTAAATCCGGATAAAAGCAGTTACTTTGCCGGCCTTATAAAAAAATTGGAAAACCCTGACTTATCATGAGTGGTATTTTATCGATACTTATAATTCTCGCCTCTGTACTATTAATTTTAGTAGTGCTTGTGCAAAATTCTAAAGGAGGAGGTTTATCTTCAACTTTTGCTTCGAGCAACCAGGTAATGGGGGTTCGCAAAACAACTGATTTTCTTGAAAAGTCCACTTGGACACTCGTCACTGTTTTGGTAGTTCTTTGTTTAGCTTCTTCAATAGTTAGCAAGACGGGAACAGATACAACAAGAAGCAGTATCAGTCAGGAGAAAGCAGAATCTGTTCCTGAATCTGCTCCTGCTCCAGTTGAAGCTCCTGCTTTACCTGCAGAATAAGCGATTTTAAATAAACTATAAAACGTGTCAGTCTGTCACCAGACCTGACACGTTTTTTTTTGTTTCAGGCTCATCCTGACAAAAAGTGACGAAAGCCAGACTGATTTTTCCGTGGCACATCATTCGCTCATAGCCACTCGCATTTAAAAATTGTATAATCAAATTAAAGTATTAAAAACATGTCAAATGTATCCATTCGTCCACTTCAGGACAGAGTTCTTGTAGAAGCCGCGGCTGCTGAAGAAAAAACCGCAGGAGGAATCATTATCCCAGATACTGCAAAGGAAAAGCCTCAAAAAGGTCGTATTGTAGCAATTGGTAATGGCAAAAAAGATGAGCCATTAACAGTAAAGGTTGGAGATGAAGTTCTTTATGGCAAATATGCCGGAACAGAAATCTCTGTAGAGGGTCGCGACTACCTCATTATGCGTGAGTCGGATATTTTCGCAATTCTTTAATTCAACATAGTAAAGACAAAAAACATGGCAAAAGAAATTAGTTTTAACCTCGATGCCCGCGACCAACTTAAGCGTGGTGTTGATGCATTAGCAAATGCAGTTAAAGTTACACTTGGTCCAAAAGGACGAAATGTAATCATTGATAAAAAGTTTGGAGCACCATCAATTACTAAAGATGGAGTTACTGTTGCAAAAGAAATAGAGCTTTCTAACCCAATCGAAAATATGGGTGCTCAAATGCTTAAGGAAGTAGCTTCTAAAACTGCAGATATTGCAGGTGATGGTACAACTACAGCAACTGTTTTAGCTCAAGCTATAGTTACAGGAGGCTTAAAGTACGTAGCAGCTGGTGCAAATCCTATGGATTTGAAAAGAGGTGTTGACAAGGCTGTAAGTGCTATTGTTGCTAATCTTCAGAAGCAAAGTAAATCGGTAGGTGATGACAATCAGAAAATTGAGCAAGTAGCTACAATTTCAGCGAATAACGATCACACTATTGGTAAGCTGATAGCTGAAGCAATGAATCGTGTTAAAAAAGAAGGTGTTATCACTGTTGAAGAAGCAAAAGGTACTGAAACTCACGTAGAAGTAGTTGAAGGTATGCAGTTCGACAGAGGATACATTTCTCCTTATTTTGTTACTGATGCAGATAAAATGGAAGCGGTACTTGAAAACCCTTACATTCTAATCTACGATAAGAAAATCTCAACAATGAAAGATCTTCTTCCAATTCTTGAGAAGAGTGTTCAAAGTGGGAGACCATTATTGATTATTGCTGAAGATGTTGATAGTGAGGCTTTAGCTACACTTGTAGTGAATAAAATTAGAGGCTCACTGAGAATTGCAGCTGTTAAAGCTCCAGGATTTGGTGATCGTCGTAAGGCTATGCTTGAGGATATCGCCATCTTAACTGGAGGCCAACTTATTTCTGAAGAAAGAGGTTACAAACTTGAAAATGCGGATCTTACTTACTTAGGAAGCGCAGAGAAAGTAACTATTGACAAAGACAATACAATTATTGTTGATGGAGCTGGAGCAAAAGCAGATATTGCTGCTCGGGTGAATCAGATTAAGGCTCAAATAGAATCTACCACATCGGATTACGATCGTGAGAAACTTCAAGAGCGTTTAGCAAAATTAGCTGGAGGTGTTGCAGTTCTTTATGTTGGTGCAGCTACCGAAGTTGAAATGAAGGAAAAGAAAGACCGCGTTGATGATGCTCTACATGCAACAAGAGCTGCGGTTGAAGAAGGGATTGTACCAGGCGGAGGAATTGCTTATATCAGAGCAATTGAATCTTTAGATAACATGAAAGGCGAAAATGATGATGAAACGTTCGGAATGAACATCGTTAAACGTGCTCTTGAAGAGCCACTTCGTCAGATTGTTGCAAATGCTGGAGGCGAAGGATCAATCGTAATTCAGAAAGTAAAAGAAGGGAAAGCAGATTTTGGCTATAATGCAAGAACAGAAGTTTATGAAAACCTTCTTGCTGCCGGAGTAATCGACCCGACTAAAGTGGCTAGAGTTGCTCTCGAGAATGCTGCTTCAATTGCGGGTATGTTACTTACTACCGAATGTGTTCTTTCTGAGATTAAAGAAGAATCAAGTGCTGGTGGTGGAATGAACCCTGGCATGGGAGGCATGGGCGGAATGATGTAATCATTAAGCTTTAATAATTTATAAAAAGCGCAAGTCTTGAAAAAGTCTTGCGCTTTTTTGTTAAACCTTAATAAATATCTTACGTCAATTGGTTCGTTCAAAGAAAGAATCAAGATTTTTTGTAGGTTAGCAAAGGAGTGAAGAAGAATTTATTGACCATTTTATTTTTACTGTTTGCGAGCCTTAATTTATTAATAGCTCAGACATTTCAGTTTGGTGTAAATGGTAATTATAATGCTTCACAATATCTTACACCAACCATTAAATATAGTGGTGCAGACTCTTCTTACATCCTTTCTGGCGGCTTTGGTGCAGGATTAAGCGCAGCAATATTTTTCGATGATGGAGGATATTATTCCAAAAAAATCTATGGAATAAGGTTAGAAGGCATTTACACAAAAGCAAATCAGTCGTACAAAATCTTCCCCGGGCAAGGGTCAATTGACCCCGACATTTTTTATCAGTATCGATTAAAGATGTCATATATTGATGTTCCGGTCCTTTTCACATTATCGCCCACTCATCATCAAGGACTAACAGTTGAAGCAGGTCCACAGATATCTTTTCTCCAGAATGTTAGTTCTCAAATAGAAGAATCGCGTAATACTGAGCCATTTGTTCCATTTACTTCAAAAGAGTATTTCAGACCAATAAATTTTTCGTTTGTAGCAGGAGCTGGTATTTTCTACAGTTTCACCGAGGCTTTTGCTCTTATTGGCACCCTCAGAGCTGGTTATAGTTTAAGCAAACTCACAAACAAAGGAATTAACAACATTAGCGTTACACCAAGAAGAAGACTTTCGCTTGGTATAAATGTGCAAGCCATTTATAAAATCAATAAGTATGACGCCAAGAAAAATAAAGGGTATAAGTACTACATGAAAAGAATACAGAAATCGCGATGAGAATAATTCTATTAGGAGCTTCAGGACTAACGGGAAGTAAAGTACTTCAAAGAGCTTTAAAAGAAGACTCTATTAATGAAGTTATATGCTATTTGCGACATTCTTTAAATTCAGGTTCTGATAAGGTTAGTGAAATAATTATAAGCACAAATGAGATGCTCGAACTGAGCAGTTTACCTAAAGTAGATGCGATAATTTGTTGTCTCGGAACAACTATTAAAAAGGCGGGTTCTAAAGAGGTCTTCAGGAAAGTGGATGTCGAATTACCATTGAAATTTGCTAGCCTTGCTAAAAATGTAGCTACTTCTTGCTTTGTACTTCAGTCTTCATTGGGAGCACAAAAGCCTGGCAACAATTTTTATTTATCGTGTAAAGCTGAAATTGAAGATAAAATAACGGCGCTCAACTTCAACTCCTTTACTATAATTCGGCCTTCGCTTTTAACAGGCAATAGGTCAGAAGTTAGATTTGGTGAGATTGTTGGAGAATTTTTTCTGAAATTACTAAGTCCTTTTATGATTGGTAGCTTGCGGAAATACAAAGCTGTAAAGGCCGACGATGTTGCCTACGCAATGCTCAATGCAGCTTTGAATCAAAATGCAGGAAATACAATTATAGAGTCAGGTGAAATTGGATTTTAGCTTAAGATCCTAAATCTTTCGATTGATCATATTTCACAAAAATATTGAGGTAAATACCTCGAGCCCATCGAAAAAGGAGCGGGGCCATGATAATGATAGCGAAAGTGTTACTAATGAAGAAATAAATAACATTGAATCCTACCAGAAAATTTAAAATTACCACGCTCACACTCAATGCAACACCTAATGCATAGCTTACGTACATAGCTCCTTGGAAAAATCCAGGTTCTCTTTCATAATGTAATGAACAGGTTAAGCATGATTCATGCATCTTATCCCAGTTTTCAAGCTTATAGGGGTTTTTATTATAAAATAAATCGCCAGTATGGCATCTTGGACACTTCCCGTTAAGAATAGAATAGAGCTTACTTTTTCTAAATGCCATTAATTCGATTTTTTGCTTTGCAAAAATAGGCTTTCTTAACAGGAATTTCGGGTGATTTAGGTCACAAAGGATGCTTACCTTTGCGGCAAATGATCACAGTAGGAAATTTATCAGTGCTTTTTGGAGGTAAGCCTTTGTTTGAAGATATCTCCTTTATGATTCAACCTAGAGATAAGGTGGGTTTAACGGGAAAAAACGGTGCGGGTAAGTCTACCTTATTGAAGATTATTGCTAAAATGCAAGATCCTTCTAAGGGAAATGTGGCCGTACCTGCTGGATATCGAATCGGTTACTTACCACAGGAAATGAAGCATGCTTCAGGGAAAACTATCTTCGAAGAGGCAAAAACTGCATTTAAAGAGGTATTAGATCTTGAGAATGAACTCAATGATCTTAGCAAGCAACTAGAAACCCGCACTGATTATGAATCAGATGAATACCATTCGATTATTGAAAGACTGAACGATGTAGGCCAAAGGTTATCTATACTTGGAAATGGCAGCATAGAAGGTGAAACCGAAAAAATTCTTTTAGGCTTAGGTTTTTCATCGAGCGATTTACATCGCTTGATGGATGAATTCTCCGGAGGCTGGAAAATGCGAGTAGAATTAGCAAAGATTCTTCTTCAAATGCCTGATGCGGTCTTACTTGATGAGCCAACGAATCACCTAGATATTGAATCTATTCAATGGCTTGAAGGTTTTCTTTCGACCTATCCTGGAGCAGTGGTGCTGGTTTCTCACGACAGAGCCTTTCTAGATGCAGTAACAGCTCGTACCATTGAAATTACTTTAGGAAAGATTGAGGATTATAAAGCTTCTTATAGTAAGTATGTGGTTTTGAGAAAAGAAAGGCGAGATCAGCAGATGGCCGCCTATTTGAATCAAAAGAAAATGATAGATGATACTGAGAAATTCATCGATCGATTCAGAGCTAAAGCCTCTAAAGCCGTTCAAGTTCAGTCGCGCATCAAGCAACTTGATAAAGTTGAACGAATTGAAGTTGAATCAGAAGATAATGCAAGTATGCACTTCCGATTTCCAGATGCTCCGAGGTCCGGTAAGGTGGTCCTGAATCTTGAGCATGTCAAGAAGAGTTTTGGTCATAAGCATGTGCTAAAGCATGTTGACTTAATGGTTGAACGTGGAGATAAGATAGCTTTTGTTGGTCGGAATGGTGAAGGTAAAACGACACTTTCAAAAATAATAACTGCAAACTTAGAGTTTGAAGGGAAGGTGGAAAAAGGGCATAATGTTAATATTGGTTATTTTGCTCAAAACCAAGCGGAGTTACTAGATCCCAAGGCCACTGTGCTGGAAACATTAGAAAATGTTGCAAGAAATATTACTACGCTACAATTAAGAAGCATTCTTGGATCTTTTCTTTTTAGTGGAGATGCGGTAGATAAGAAGGTTAGTGTGCTTTCAGGAGGAGAAAAAGGAAGGCTAGCTTTAGCTCGATTGCTGCTTGAACCGATTAACCTTCTGATTTTGGATGAGCCTACGAATCACCTTGATATGAGGTCAAAAGACATTTTGAAATCAGCCCTTCAGCAGTACAATGGAACAATGATTTTAGTTTCTCACGATAGGGAGTTTTTGGATGGCCTTTGCAATAAAGTAATTGAATTTAAGGAAGGGGGAATTAAAGAATTTCCTGGTGGAATTTTTGAATTCCTGCAAAGCAGAAAAATTGAAACCTTAAAAACGTTAGAGCAAAAAGCTCCGAAACCTGAAAAAAAAGAAGTGCCAATTCCTGTAGTAAAGCCATCCAACGGAATTAGCAAGGAACAAAAGCAAGTTGAAACACGCTTGAGGAACTGCGAAGAAAAAATCTCAAAGCTTGAAAATGAGGTTAAAGCACTTGAAAACAATCTAGCAGACCCAGAGTTATATACAGACGAAGAAAAGTCTAAAAAGCTTCTTTCAGAATATGAGGAAAAGAAGGGTGAGCTTTCAAATAACATGAAGGAATGGGAAGAACTTCTCTTGAAGCAGGAAGAAATAGCGGGGAGTTAAATCGGAAACCAACGTTGCTTTTTGATGGTGTTTGCCACCTGTGCCATGGCTCCGTGAAATTTCTTATCAAAAGAGATAAGAAGTCCATTATTCAATATGCCGCGCTTCAGTCTGATAAAGCCAAGTTATTAATATCAAATCAAGGGTACAAGGGAGTAATTCCTGATGGGGTGATACTCATAGAAGGTGAAACTATTTACTTTGAAAGTGACGCAGTTCTGAGATGTCTATATCATTTGGGTGGTGGTTGGAGATTATTGTCCTATCTCCGTTTTATTCCGAAAGCCTTAAGGAGAGTAGTTTATAGGATGATTGCAAGAAACAGATATAAGTGGTTTGGAAAGTATGATACTTGTGTGATTCCTCAGCCAGGCTGGAAAGAAAGGTTTGTAGATCAGCCTATAAGCTGATATTTCTTTCCTGGAAGAGCTTGGATAAGCCCTTTAAATTCAAGGCCCAACAATAAGGCATTAACTTTACTCACAGGCATTTCAGCATTTACGGATAGTAAATCGGGGTGATTATTCCCATTTCTGATGAACGAGAGTATTTTTTTCTCTTCATCAGTAGCCGAGCTAAACAAGGATGTTTGCTGGGACTCTTTTTGACCATCCCACCCCATATACCAGCTAAGATCTTTTACGGAAGAAAGAATGGCTGCTCGGTTATTTTTAATTAGTCTGTTGCAACCTTCCGACATACTATCGTCAATTCTTCCAGGAACAGCGAAAACATCTCTGTTATAAGCCGAAGCAATATCAGCAGTTATTAATGCGCCTCCTTTTTTACCTGCTTCAACAACGATTACAGCATCAGCTAATCCAGCAATAATCCTATTTCTTTTTGGGAAATTTTCCCTGTCAGGTTTGGTTCCGGTGGGAAAATCAGAAACTACCCCACCAAAATTTTCCATTGATTTAGATAGTTTTAAGTTTGACCCAGGATAGATTATATCTAGTCCGTGAGCCACAACTCCGACATTCTGAATTCCAATTTTATCTGCAGCCTTATGGGCAAAGCTGTCAATCCCATAAGCCAAACCACTTACTAATGTGCAGTTTAGCCTAGCCATTTCAGTAATAAACTCATCACAAACCCTGTTGCCATAACTTGTTGCGCTTCTTGAGCCAACAATGGCAATAGTTCTACTTGCGTTAAGGTCCATCTTTCCACGGCAGTGCAAAACAAGCGGAGCATCTTCGCAGGCACTTAATCTGAAAGGATAATCCGATTCTAAATAGTTTATAGCCCGAATTCCATTTTTTGCGCCGTTGTTTAATTCATCTTCAGCTTTTTGCAGATAACTTTTTAGACTTTTTCCTGTTAAATCTTTTGCTTTAACCCCTGCTATTTTCAGATTGTCTGCTAAAAGAAAAAACTCTTTTGCAGATCCAGCCAAGGAAATTAACTTCTTTGCAGTTCTTGGTCCTACCCCCGGAATGAAATTCAGAGCTATTAAATGCAGAGTTTCATTCTCCATGCGCATCAATGACTGTTTTTTATACATTGCAAAGTACTAATATCGCTTTCATCGTGATTCATATGTTGAGAAAAACCTCCGCTTTATATTTATTCATAAGCTTTTTTACTTTTTCGTCTAGCACCCTGCTTTCTCAAATAGAAAGGGCTACAGTTTCTGGGAAAGTTTTCGATGAAAACGGAAAACAAACAATACCAGGAGTATATGTTGTAGTTATTGGAAATGAAACAAAGGGAACTGTTACCGATATGGATGGGTTTTATAAAATAGAACTTCCAGCAGGTACAATTTCGCTAAGGTTTAAAAGTGTCGGATATGCAGCTGAAGAATTAACTTTAAACTTAAAACCGAATGATTCAGTAACAAAAGATGTGACCTTGAAGCCAGAAGTGGTGAACATGAAAACCTTTGTTACCACAGCTGGAAAATACGAGCAAAATATTGAAGAGCTGACCGTTAGTATGGACGTTCTTAAACCCAACATCATCGAAAACAAGAATACCACAACCATCAATGATGCTTTGCAACAGGTTCCAGGAGTAAATATTGTTGACGGCGAACCGCAAATTAGAAGTGGTAGTGGTTATAGTTTCGGTGCAGGAAGTAGGGTAATGATATTAATGGATGGTTTGCCTATTCTATCGGGCGATGCCGGAAGGCCAAGTTGGGGCTTCCTTCCAGTAGAAAATATTGAGCAGGTTGAGGTAATTAAGGGAGCTTCATCAGTATTGTATGGATCGGCTGCCTTGAGTGGTGTTATTAATATACGAACGGCTTACCCGCGCGACAAACCTCAAACCAAGGTGACTTTGTTTTCAGGAATCTATAATAATCCCAAGAACAAGGATGCTATTTATTGGGGAAGTAATAATCCCGGGTATACTGGACTTAATTTCTTTCACTCTCAGAAGTTTGGAAATCTTGACCTAGTTATAGGAGGGAATGCATTCTATGATGCTGGTTATGTTGGGGCTACACCAGTCAATGTTAATGATACAACCTTTAACCCGTACGCTGAACAAAGGGGAGATTTTGAGAATAGAGTCAGATTAAATGCGAGTTTGAGGTACAGAAGTAAAAAGATTCAAGGGTTAAATTATGGAGTTAATGTAAATGGAATGCTATCTCGTTCTGCCTCATCGCTAATTTGGATGAACGCTGAATCAGGTATGTATCGGGCATATCCGGGTGCTAATACATTAACGGTACAGGATGTTAGTTATGTCGACCCTTTTATCAATTATACAGGAAAGAAAGGCTGGAGTCACAGTCTAAAAAACAGATGGTTTCACTTGAATAACGATAATGACAATAATCAAAGTAATAAGAGCGATGTTCTTTATAGCGAGTATCAGGTGCAGAAACAATTGAATTCAGGCTATAATTTTACCGCAGGTCTCGTTCATTCATATACTTATGGAACTTCAGATTTATACAAAGGCAATCTTGCTGATTCAATAGATTCTCAGGCATCATCTTCTAATAGAAATGTGGCAGCATACTTACAAGTAAATAAGACCTTTTTCAAGGTATTAACTATTAGTACAGGAGCTAGATATGAATATTTTTCAATTTCAAGTCCTCAGGTAGGCGAATCTGTTCCTGCTAGAAGTGTTGAAGAAGGCAAGCCGGTTTTTAGGGCAGGAGCAAATCTTAAACTTGCTAAGGCAAGCTTTCTTAGGGCTTCATTTGGCCAAGGTTATAGGTTTCCAACCATTGCTGAAAAATTCATCAAAACCGCTGTAGGGCCTATTAGAATATATCCAAACGACAGTTTGAAATCAGAAACATCATGGAATGCGGAAATAGGGTTTAAGCAAGGGTTTAGAATTGGTAACTTCTTGGGTTATCTAGACGCAGCTTATTTTATTCAATCCTTTCAAGATAATATTGAATTTAATTTTGGAGTTTTTGGTCCACTAGATCCAGCTCAATTATTTGGATTAGGATTTTCTTCTCTTAATATTGGCAACACGGAAGTTAAAGGTGTTGATATTTCTTTGGCTGGTCAAGGTTCGATAGGCAAAACTTCATTGTCAATTCTTGCCGGGTATACCTACACCTTGCCTGTTGCTCTGCAGCCTGATTTACCTTATCCGGTGAAGCTTGAAGGAAAGCAACTCACATATGCTTGGTCTTCATCAGATTCAACTGGAAACCTTTTAAAATATAGGTTTCAACATATTGCTAAGGCTGATATTGAAATTGGTCGAGGTAAATGGTCCTTTGGAGTAAGTGCCAGGTATAGTAGCTTTATGAGAAACATCGACAGGATATTTGAAGATCTTGATGATTACTTAACTATTCTTCAGCAACCAGCCCCTGGTTTAAAAGCTTACAGAGAACAAAATAATAAAGGGTTCACCATATTCGATACGCGTTTATCATATCGTCTGAGTGATGTTGTTAAGCTTGCCTTTGTAGTAAATAACTTATTCAACGAAGAGTATACGCTTCGTCCTATGAGCATAGAAGCGCCAAGAACAACAGCAATTCAGTTAAATGTTTCCTTTTAATTAGGAGAGGTATTTAGCTACTATTGGCATTCTTCTTCCTAGGCCAAATGCTTTGGGAGAAACTCTCAAAATGGGAGGGGTTTGATACCGTTTGTATTCGTTGGTATTTACAAGCTTTAAAACTCTATCTACTAGAGATTCACTATAGCCTTTAGCCTTTATTTCATTTGGACCCAACCTAAGCTCGATATAGAGGTGCAGAATTTCATCTAGGATAGAGTAATCTGGTAAAGAATCACTGTCCTTTTGATTAGGTCGGAGTTCTGCACTAGGCGGTTTTGTAATAATATTTTCAGGTATAATTTGCCTATCTCTATTGAGGTAATTTGCTAATTCGAAAACTTTCGTTTTGTATAAATCACCAAGCACAGATAGTCCTCCACTCATATCCCCGTATAGGGTTCCGTAACCAACTGCAGCTTCGCTTTTGTTGGATGTGTTTAAAAGAATATAACCGAATTTATTACTTAAAGCCATGAGCATGAGTCCACGGATTCTAGCCTGAATATTTTCTTCAGTTACATCCTCACTTTTACCTTCAAAATGAGGGTTCAAATTGTCTAGTAAAGTTGAAAATGAGTCATTTATAGATATTGTCCTCGTTGGAGAGCCTAGGTTTTTTGCTAATTCAAGGGCATCATTTACAGAATGGTCAGAAGAATAAGGCGAGGGCATCATCACCCCAAGCACATTGTCTTTTCCAAGAGCTTCTGCCGCTAAAGAGAAAACTACCGCAGAATCGATACCCCCGCTAAGGCCCAAAATTGCTTTATTGAAATTCAGTTTCCTGAAATAATCTCTTATTCCAAGAAGCAAAGCCTGATGAATACTTTTTATGGAAGAATCTGTTTGCTCAAAAATTTCGGAAGTAGCAAAAGTGATAGACTTTGCAGTTTTAACCCAATCGAGTTCAAAAACACGGTAATCTTCTTCGAAATAATTCATTTCACAAACTACGTCTCCTTTCGCATTTAGAACCATTGAGCCTCCGTCGAAAATAAGTTCGGTTTGAGCTCCAACATGATTAACATAAAAAAGCGGTAGTTTATAATCTGCAGCAGCTTTGTGTAGAACCCTTTTTCTGCTTAAGGTATGCCCTTCACTAAATGGGGAGGCGGCAATGTTTATCATAACATCTGGCTTTTGAGACATCAATTGCTCCATTGGCCAGTGGTTATACATTTTGTCTTCCTCAATATCCCAGAGGTCTTCGCAAATGGTTAAAGCAATGGTAGTTCCCTTATACTTAATGCAGTTAAAAACACTGTGGTTAGGCTCAAAATAGCGATATTCATCAAAGACATCATAAGTTGGGAGCAATGTTTTATGAACCACCTGCTGAATCTTTCCTTCTGCAAGAAAAAACGCAGCATTGAAAAGATTCTTTCCTTCAGACCTCGGGTTAATATCAGGCGCGCCAACAATAGCAGCTATTCCACTACAGTGGGATGCTATAGTCCCTACCGATTCTTTGCACCGTGCTATGAAATCCTCGAATTCCAGAAAGTCGAGTGGAGGATAACCACACACGATTAGTTCAGGAAAAACGATAATATCAGCAGAATCTCTCTTTGCTCTTTCAATAGAGGAGAGAATGCTTTTTAAATTTTCCTGAAAATCACCAATGCGGGTGTTTATTTGAGCAAGGGCAATCTTCATGAAGGAATTATGATTAGAAAGCGATTAAAATAATATACCAATATTTAACTGCATGTAATTAGTAATACCGTTTTCTGTAATAGCATTGAATGGGTCTTGAACTAGCGAACCAACAATGGGTTCTTCAAATTGGTTTTGAAGCATGTTAGTAAGACCATTATTGAAGATTACAGATACCACTAAAGCCGTGTTGCCTGCTAGGGAATACTCAGCTCCAGCTCCTATTTGAAGGGATCCTCTGAAAGATTTTATATATTTCTCAGAGTCATCATTGTTAATTGTTTCTGTACTCGTATTAGATGAACGAGAGAACTCTGTGCTCGCACTATATCTGAAACCGGCACCCATACCGAAAAGTCCGAAATAGCGTAAATAACCAATTTCTTTTGTACGGAACTTAAGCATAACAGGTAATTCTATAAAACGTGTTTTGTAAAGTTGATCCCATTCAACAAGACTTCCGCTTATAGGGTCTTTTAATGTTCCCTCAATTTTACCTGATGTGTAGTTGATATCAACGCCAGTCGAAACTAAAAAAGTTTCACTAAGAGCAATTTCAGCCATTGGTCCCCACATAAAACCAACTCTAAGACCACCATTTTCTGAAGTGAAATCAGCTGGGATATCTTGAAAATCAGGCTTAATCCAACTCACTAAGGGTGCTGCTTTTAGGCCAAATCTGAATTTAGATTGAGCAGAAACATTATTGAATGTTAGTAAAAAGCAAATGATAGCCGAGAAAGCCAAAATATTTTTAAAACGATTAATTGAAGACATACTTGTTCTGTTTTAATGTTTAGCGGTACGAATTTGTACTTTTGACCGTTCAGCAAAGATATATCGAATCAAGGAAATGCGAGGATTTCAGATTACCATTTGGGCTATTTTATTAACAGTTATCACTTCCTGTGGTTCATCAGTAGAGAATCCAATAGATAAACCATTAAGAATTGAAAGTGTAAGCGACCAGGAAAAGGAAGCTCAAATCAACCTTGAGGTTAATCGTTTTGATGAGGATTTCTTTGCCATCACCAAAGCCTCATTCATAAAAGACACGACTCTTCTTTATGAAAAATATGGAAGTTTTGTTGACCTTTTCACAGGTAAAATTATTCGCTTAGGCGGAAAAAATTTTCCAATGTTTAGCGAAAATATCCTTGGTTTTATTAATGATCCAGATATTCAATCTGTTTATAAGGAGGTTAAGAAACAATATCCATCCCTCGAAGAGGAAAACAAGGATTTATCTATTGCCATGACACGTTACCATCTTGTTTTTCCTGACAGTCTGATACCTCAGGTAAACGCAATGATTTCTGGCTTTAATTACAATATTGCAATTTCAGATTCTACGCTAGCCATAGGTTTGGATATGTATTTAGGAGACTCATGTCGGTTTTATGAATTGCTTGCTTTACCGGCTTACAAAACCAAGCGAATGAATCGCAATTACTTGGTTACGGATGCTGTAAAAGGCTTTGTTTTGGCAACTTTTCCAAATGAAGCAAAAGAAGAAGATTTGATTTCAAGGATGATTTATGAAGGCAAGATGATTTATTTTATCTCTCAACTTCTTCCTCAATATTCAGCAGCATCCGTTATGACTTATACAGAAGCTGAGCTTGAATGGTGCAAAAAGAATGAAGGTAAAATCTGGTCTCACTTTATAGATAGAAAGCTTTTCTATACTAGAGATTTCAATAATGAAGTGGCTTATGTTAGTGACGGACCTTTTACAAAAGGTTTTCCTCAAGAAGCACCTCCAAGAATTGGAGTTTGGTTAGGTTTGCAAATTGTAAAATCATTCATGGAAAAAAATGCTGAAATAAGTCTTCCCCAGCTAATTCAGATGAATGATGCGCATAAATTATTCAATACTTCGGGTTATAAACCAGTACGCTCATGACAAAAGAAAGAGACTCAGAAATTGTTTTAAGAATAAAGCTAGACGAAAATAATGTCCCATCGAGAATTGAATGGGACGCTCCCGATAACGAGGTTCAAGGAAAAGAGTCACGTGCGGTGATGCTTTCACTT
>JBBEBC010000091.1:0-23092 GCA_040882555.1 Bacteroidia bacterium | reverse complement strand
AGTTATTAAATTCTCTCAACTTAACCACTGGTCGGAATTTCGGGGAGTACTACAACCAGCCTTTTTCTTGTTTTATTACCACCTCACCAATTCCCATTTTAACAAATTCTAAGTGAGGAATTATGGCATTTTTATCAATCTTCTTTTCGATGAGGGTGTTTTCACATGCTATAAAGTGAATCCCTTTTGAGGATAACTCCTCAATTTCCTTCTGGTACTCTGATATCCCAACAAGTAAGAAATTAATTCCGGGACCATGGCAAACAATTTCCATTTCAACCGTTTCTCCCCAGCCAGCTTTTAGGTTGTTAAGCTGTTTGATTAAGCCTTTATGTAATTTTGGATCTTCGGAGGTTAACTGAAATACAATCTTATGCTCAGGGTTTTGTCCAAATACCGGAAGGGTAGTGGACAATGACAAGATTGAAAATAGGATAATTGTTTTGAACGTCATAATGAAATCTTATTTCTTCTTCGATTTAACAATTGGTTTGAATGGTCCAAGTTTATGCTGCAGTTCAGAGAAATTGTCTGCAAATGGTCCAAAAGGATGATCAATTGGCTTTTTGGCAATGTTTGGCCAATCTTGAGGAAATTCTTTTGATGGTCTTGGCTGAGTATTTATATAAGCAGCTACATCCCATGCATCTTCATCAGAAATTAGAGGAAATGCGAAGCTCGATCCATTAGGCATATTTGATTTGACATAGCCGGCTAGACGCGATAATCTATAAAGACCTGCCTTGGTATTATAGCTATTTTCTCCCCAAAGCGGGGGATATGTATATTCTGTTTGGTCTGCATTCATTAAGCCTTCGCCGTTAGCAGCATGACAAGATTTACACTTTTCTAAGTAAATAGTTTTCCCTTTTATTGGATCAGCTGCTCTATCCAAGAATTCAAGTTTTGTTATGCCTGAACCTTTTGCTTTATGCTCCTTTGAAACGTTTGCGCCAAGCCAAGAAATGTAGGCTACAATTGCATTCATTTCTTTCCCGGTGGTATCAATAGCATCTCCATTTAGACTTCGTTCGAAGCAATCATTTACCCTACTTGAAATACTTTCTTTTTGGCCACTTCGGTCTCTATATTTTGGAAATTTTGAAAAGACATCGCCATAATTATTACCCCATATTTTAGTGCCTCCATCTAGGTGGCAACTTTGACAATTCATTCCATTTGAAGTGGCTGAAATCGTTCCTCTAGGGCCGAAATATCTACTGGTATGTTGAATTAACTCTAAACCATAGTAAATCTGTTTAGAGAGCTCACTAGAATCGAGTTTTGTAAGTCGAGGTGGATACCAATATTCGCTCGTGTCGGAAAATGCTGTATTCAAAGAATCAGCATTTTTTTGATCTAATCGATCAAGAGAAAACCAAAGTAGTGACCCTAAAAAGATAAATAGGACGAAATACTGGAGCTTTTTCATGGTGAATTAATTTACAATTCTCTTTTGCGCCTGATTCCAGACTTTTATTCCACCTTGTAGGTCACCAAATTCGTTGAAAGATAAATTGCTTAATTGTTTCAGGGCTTGTCCACTCCTATTTCCTGATGCGCAGTAAATATAAAGTGGTTGAGTTTTATCTAGTTTACTCATTTGATCCTGAAAGTTTGCCGAATAGAAATCAATATTTTTGGCATTTTTGATATGACCTCGAGAAAATTCTTCAGGTGTTCTAATATCAATTAATTGAACATTTGGTTTGGAAATAGCTTCTTCAAATTCATTAGGCGTTAATCGAATTGGTTGCGATTGACATGAATTAAA
This sequence comes from Bacteroidia bacterium, assembly GCA_040882555.1. Taxonomy (GTDB): domain Bacteria; phylum Bacteroidota; class Bacteroidia; order M30B66; family M30B66; genus M30B66. Next base: position 21,318 of record JBBEBC010000091.1, on the reverse strand, counting down.
CACGAAAGTTAGCCCAGTCAAAATGAAAAGTTTTATGAATATTTTCATGATTCTTAGTTTTTTAGTGTGGTAGTTTCGGTCTCAAATAACTGTATGTCCATGTGCCAATTAGAGCACTTAGTATAACAACCGAAATTGATAAATACCCTGAACCTATTAGTGCATAAAGCGGTCCTGGACATGCACCAGCAAGCGCCCAGCCCATTCCAAATATGGTGCCTCCAAAAATAATTCCCTTATTAAATTTCTTATCTGGAATAACTATCTCTTCACCGTGCAGCGACTTTATTTTATACCGTTTTATTATTAAAAGCGAAATCATAGCGACTGCAATTGCCGAACCTATAATTCCATACATATGGAAACTCTGAAAACGAAACATTTCTTGAATTCTAAACCAAGACACAGCCTCTGTTTTTGTAAGTGTTAACCCAAATAGAGTTCCTACAATTAAATATTTTATGTATTTCATTAATATACTTTTTAAAATAAGGAGTAGAACCAAGGAGTAATAATATGCGTCATCAACAAGCCTCCTATAAAGAAGAATATCACGGCAACTAATGACGGCCACTGGAGGCTAGAGATACCCATAATGGCGTGACCTGAAGTACATCCACCAGCATAGCGGCTTCCAAAACCAATCAGAAATCCGCCGAAAACCATAATAATAAAACCTCTTAATGTAAAGAGCGAACTCCAACTAAAAATGTCTTCAGGAAGTAATCCATTAAATGAATTAATTCCTAATTCTTTTATATCAGCTACAGTTTCAGGTGATATGTTAACAGGTTCACCGTTGCTCAGAAGAATACCACCTATAAATCCACCTATAAGAACTCCCAAGGCAAATACAAAGCTCCAAATTTCTTCTTTCCAATTGTATTTCAAGAAAGAGACACTGCCTGGGTATATAGCAGCGCAGGTGTGCCTGAGGGATGAAGAAATACCAAGCATTTTATTACCCCAAAGCAAAAGAATTGGAACGCTTAGCCCTATAATAGGGCCACTCACATACCAGGGCCAAGGCTGTTTTAATAATTCTATCATTTTAGTTTTTTAAAGGAAATGTTAATAGTGGTTTATTCGAATGGTTAACTAAAGAAGCAGAAACACAACCATAAATGAATTTAGTCAACCCCATCCTTTGCATTGACCCGATAACAATCATATCAATTGATTCTTTTTCTGCATAGTGTATAATGCCTTCTTCCACGCTATGATCATTATACACAGAAAAATTAGGCTCTTTGATTCGATGTTTGTCTGCAAAAGCTTTCATGTGCAATTTTGCATCATGATCCGGAATGAAATTTTTAGGTGTATTAATTCTTAATAAATGAATTTTGGAATCAAATACTTGTTGAATGGCAATAACTAAATCGCAATTCGGAATATCATCCTCCTGGAAAGAACCGGCTAGTAAAATGGTCTTGAAATCATGACCTGATTCATCCGTTTTAATTGACAAAACCGGAGCCTTAGCATGCATCGCCACATACTCCGTATGCGAACCAGTAATCTTATCTTTTAAATTATGAACTCCGTGAGAAGCCATTATAATTAAATCGACATTTAATTCCTTTGAACATGAAACAACACGCTCGTTAATAGATCCGTATCTACTATGTGTATGAACACTTGAGGAGCTACTATTTTTTATTTCTTTTAATTTTTCGATAGCTTCGAATCGCTTCATACGAACCTCTGTCGTATCCATCTCGCAGTCATCTAGTAATTCTCCTTCATTACTTAATAAGATATGTGAAGGTAAATTAATTATATGCAATAGATGAATATCCGATCCTGTCTTTTCTGCAATTCTTTCAGCTAAACTAAAGGCGTAAAAAGAAAGTTCACTAAAATCTGTGGTTACTAGTATATTTTTCATAGTTATTCTATTCGATCAGATGTTACTGGTGTTTTTTTCTTAAATAGTCCGGGCAATAAGAAACCAATAAATGCAAAATACAATGTGCTATTAATAGGCGAACCCGTTATTGAACAACCATTCGTACAGCCGTAAAAATGGTAATATGAATAACCAATTAAACCTCCTATTAAAGCAGATACGGAAACAATTAGCAAGGATTTGATATGCTTATTCATAATTTTGGTTCCTATGTTTTTCGGTGATATTGACACTAACAACCTTCCCTTCCTTTTCGGAAAGTATTATTGCATTAAATAATAAAACGATGATTTGTAGAGGACTCTATCTGATTTTTCCCTGCAAGCTGTTCCATGGTCCTCCGTTATAAACCTGAATACCTGCAGATTTAAGAATGTTTTTCGCCATTCCACTTCTTGAGCCACTGCGACAAACCGTAATAATAGCTTTGCCTTTTGAATGGAGTTCTTGAGTTTTGTTTTTAATCTTATCTAAAGGAATATTTGTAGATCCCTTGATATGGCCGCCTTTAAATTCGGCGGGCGTTCTTACATCAATTATCATTGCACCATCCAAAACAAGTTGTTTGAAATTAGTGGGCTCTCCGAATAATTTCTTAATAAATCCGAACATGATTAATGATTTTGAATTTCATGTAATAAATCATAAACGGAGCCTCCGTTTACAACATCTTCTAAACCGGCTTGACGAAGAATAGAAGTAGCCATTCCGCTTCTTGCTCCGCTTCTGCAATAAAGCAATACAGGAGCTTTCATAGCAACTATTTCTGAGGTTCTAGAAGCAATTGTTTCTACTGGAATATTAATAGCATTTGGCAAATGCTCAGAAGCAAATTCTGCAGGACTACGAACATCGATGATTTTCGCTGTTGGGTCCATAAGTAATTCCTGAATAGTTTTCATAAGAGAGATTTGTAATTAAGCCGGAGAAAAGAGAGTCTCAAAACTCCGGCTTTGGTGATTGTGATGGTTTTAAAGTAATGTGGTTGGACAAACATATTCACTAACCGGAATATCTGCTTGTTCCTTGATAGCGCTAAAGCCACCTTTTACATCTATCAAGTTATCGTATCCTCTAGCTTTAAGAATAGACGCAAAAATCATAGATCTGTATCCTCCAGCACAATGCACATAATATGTTTTGTTTTTATCTATCTGAGCCATGCTCTCATTTATAAAATCTAATGGAGCATTCTCCGCATCAAGAATGTGTTCGCTCTTGTATTCGCTTTCCTTTCTTACGTCAAGAATATTCACTTGGGTGTTTTTAATCTTTTCGGCAAGAAACGTTGCATCTACAGATTTAATGCTTTCGAATTCTTTGCCATCTTTTGCCCATGCCTGGAAGCCATCCTTTAGATATCCGATGGTGAAATCGTAGCCAACTCTAGCTAAACGGGTCACAACTTCTTCTTCTCTTCCTTGCTCTGTTACCAATAGCAAATTTTGCTTGATATCAGGAATTAAGGCACCTACCCAAGGTGCAAAACCACCATCAATTCCAATATTTATTGAATTTGGAATAAAGCCTTTAGCAAATTCTTGAGGGGCTCTTGTATCGAGAATTAAGGCTCCTGTTTCATTTGCTGCAGCTTCAAAAGCTGCTGGACTTAAGGCGTGTAAACCTCTGTCAAGTACCTCGTCGATGCTATCATATCCATGTTTATTCATCGCCACATTTAGTGGAAAATATGCTGGGGGAGGCATAAGGCCTGTTGTTACTTCTTTTACAAACTCCGCCTTGGTCATATCAGCACGAAGTGCATAATTGTTCTTCTTTTGATTGCCTAAAGAATCACTGGTTTCTTTGCTCATGTTCTTTCCACAAGCTGAACCTGCTCCATGGGCTGGGTAAACTGTAATGTCGTCTGCCAAAGGCATAATTTTATTCCTTAGAGAATCAAATAGTGTTTCTGCAAGCTGCTCTTGAGTCATATGAGCTGCTTTTTGAGCTAAATCAGGACGGCCAACATCTCCAATAAAAAGGGTATCACCGCTAAATAAGGCAACATCTTTTCCGTTTTCATCCTTTAAAAGGTAGCATGTGCTTTCCATGGTATGACCAGGAGTATGTAGCACTTCAATACTTAATTTGCCAAGTTTTAGGACTTCTCTATCCTTAGCAATGTGAGCATCGAAATTCGGGTTAGCATTGGGTCCGAAAACAATAGGAGCTCCACTTTTTGCAGCAAGATCGAGGTGACCTGAAACGAAGTCCGCATGAAAATGCGTTTCTAATACATATTTGATTTGGGCGCCATCTTTTTTAGCCTTTTCCAAATAGGGTTCAACTTCTCTTAATGGATCTATAACTGCCGCTTCCCCATTGCTTTCAATGTAATAAGCTCCTTGTGCTAGACAACCGGTATAAATTTGTTCTATTTTCATTTTGAAATTATTTTCTGATTATTAATGAGACAAAGTTCGATATTGTTTTTTGTTTAGAATGTGACTCGAATCACACCTCAGTGTCCTGTAGAAGGTGAATGAAAAAGTAATTCTTTAATAAGGATGTAAATTCCCATTACGAGCACAAACCAACCAAACCCTTTTTTAAGTTTTTTACCATCTACTTTGTTACTTAGCATGCTGCCAAGGATAATTCCAACAATAGCTAGAGCAGTAACTGTGAGAATCAACTTCCAATCAATAGGCGCATTACCTAAATCTCCTGTAAACCCAATAAGAGATTTTGCAGCTATAATAAGGAGAGAAGTTCCCACAGCTTGCTTCATTGGAAGCTTACTTAATATAACAAGTGCCGGAATAATTAGGAAGCCTCCTCCAGCTCCAACAAGTCCGGTTAAGATGCCGACAATAATTCCTTCCAGAAATATAAGAGGGTAGTTGAATTTCTGTTCGCCTGATTCTGGTCCTGAATCCTTCTTTGAAGTGATCATTGAAACTGAGGCAAAAACCATCAATATGGCAAATAGCACCATAAGTAGAATGCCTTTGGTTAAGACAAAGTCACCTATAGTGAAGATTTCCTCTGGTATTGCAGGAACAATGAACTTTCTTGTTAAGAATACTGCGGCTATCGCCGGAATTCCAAATATTGTTGCCGTTTTAATGTTCACTTCTCCAGCTTTGTATTTTGGAATAACTCCTGCAAGAGATGTTGCACCTACAATAAATAAAGAATACGCTGTTGCCATTACCGGATCAACACCCATAAGGTATACAAGTACTGGAACTGTTAAAATAGAACCTCCTCCGCCTATTAAGCCGAGTGAAATACCAATTATTAATGAAGCTATATAACCAACTATTAACATTCCTTGAATTTTATGCAAAGGTGCATCTATGAAATGAGCTTAGAAGTGACCCGTGTCACATCGATAGCATTTTCCATATTAAACATTAATTAATTTTCAGTTTTAGATAAATAGGGTGTTGTACTTTGCATTTTCGTTAGCGGAACGAACGTTCTTAAAACGATAAGATTTAAGGAATAGTCATAATGAAAAAAAATTAAAAAGCTAAGTTGCAATAGTAACAAGAGGAAGTTCAGAAATTGGATTTAACAGTGGGGCGTTTTATCCAAGAAAGATTCTTAGACATTATCACTGGTCGAAATTAAAAGGTCTTTGTTGAAACTATCTATTAGCGGGCAAAAGGAGTCAAAGTTGTGACCTTTCCCGCAAGCGATGATGCTTCATTTATTACCTCTGCTACATTCACTATGGATAAAGAAATGAATGCTTTAGTTTCTTATAAGAATGGAAGAGTGGCTATTTTAGACAAATTCTTTATGTGGAATATTCGGGATTCTTCTTTAATTTACTCAGTATTTAAAGAAAATGGCAAGAGTAAAGGAATTCGATATTCAAGAAGTAGAGGAAAAAGCTTTGACCCTCTTTTGGGAAAAAGGCTATGAGGGGTGTTCTGTAAATGATTTGGTGCAAACTCTTGGACTTAGTCGCTCGAGCATCTACGACACATTTGGGGATAAGAGGCAGCTCTACATTAGAGCTTTAGATAGATATAAGAAATCTGGCTTGGAGAAAATGCATGAAAGCCTAAAGAATACTGATGATATTTATTCTGTCTTCGAGATTTTTTTGAATGAATCGTATATTAAACCTGAAGCAAGCGAACAGAATAAGGGTTGTTTTATGGTTAATACTGCAACCGAATTAGGTTTTGCAGATGAAGAATTTTCGAAAATTGTTAATTCGAACAAAACGGAAATCGAAAATATGTTCAGTCATTTTATTCATCAAGCAAGGCAATCAGGAAATATCAAGAGCGAATTATCCGATATAACACTTGCCCGAATTCTCTTCAATACAATGACAGGACTTAAGGTTGCTTCACGTTCTAAAGCTGATTCAGCTGCTTCGCAGGATGTTGTTTCAGCAACATTAGCATTGCTTAAATAATTACCAGAGCCAAGCAAAAGATAAGCTATTTCTAACTCCAGGTACTGGCTGATTGCCAGCATAATCTTGCGACATCGGTAATTGTGTTTGTACACTGATTAGTGCAGAACCGACAAAAAAGTCAATAGATGCATTAAACCAAGATGATTTACTGCCTGTGTTTAGTTTTTCATTTTTAAATTCTTCATCAGCGCTTAATTGTTCTAATCTGATGCCGGCATTTAGAAAAGCTCTAACCGATTTTCCTAAATTAAATTGTCGAAATACTGTTGCTTGTGCCCCAGTAACATTTCCTTTTCTAAACTGTCTTTCGTTAACAGAATAACTTCTAAAGTCGCCCTGCAAAACAGCTCCCCAACTTTTAATCCTTAGCATATAGAGTAGGTTCGCAGATGCTGACCAAGAACCGGTGCCAACTTGAAAACCTACTGGAAGTATAGTGAGTGTCTCATCTCTTTGCTGATATTTTCCTGTGGGAAGGGATACTCCTCCTCCTGCAAGGAGTAAATGCCTCCATTTAAATGCGGAAGAGTCTTTTTGAATTAAGGTGTATAATCCAGAAATCTGAATATCTCCTAATCCTTGAATTAGCGTTGTTCTCAAAGATTCTTCTCTTAACCTTAATCTATAAGGAGCATTTACCCATAATTGAAGTTTCTTTTTGGGAAACCAACGAAAGAAAACCTCTCCATCGTGATAAATATCTCTGTTTACTTGACTTAAGCCGTTAAAATTTCCAGGAGTCCTTGGATGAGTGAAAACTGAAGGAGCATACCTCACTCCCAAAAGGTTGTTTTGAAACTGAGGGAACAGCCCTCCGCTTAATCCACCGGAAGAGCAGCCGCAAATATCACATGCATTGGCATTTGAAAAAGCCAGAAAGCATAAAAGTATAAATAGTAAGCGCATTAATTGTTCAATTTACAGGATCACTAAAAATAGGATTGTTTACAAAATGAGGGTCATCCAGACTTTTTAGAAATTCTATTAAGTCGCCTCTTTCTTCATTATTTAATGGAATTCCAATGCCTATGGATTCATCAATCTGAAAAGTGTTTTCAGGGTTTATGTAATGGTCAATTACCTCATCTAGAGTTTGAAATCTCCCATCATGCATATAAGGTGAACTTAGACTTATGTTTCTTACTGAAGGAACCATAAACCTGCCTCGATCATCTTCATCAAGAGTAATTCTTTGTCTACCAGAATCTTGGGCTGTAATGGAAAGGCCGTTTCTTCTAAAACTGTAATCGCTTAGTAAAGGTTCGGTATGACAAGAGCTACAGTTTTCCCGAAAAATATTTAAGCCTCTGACTTGATTTTCGTTGAGTGAAGTTGCATCTCCCAAAATAAACTTGTCGTATGCTGACTGAGATGAAACCATGGTCGCCAGAAATTGGGCAAATGAAACAAGCAACATTTGAGAGTTAATTTCTTCAGTTCCAAATGCACCTTTATAAAGCTGTTTATAATTTTCGTTGGAATTCAACCTTATCAAAACTTCGCTAAGGCTCATAGACATTTCATGTGCATCAGTAATAGGAGCAATAGGTTGAAGTTCAAGGTTCACAATTCCACCATCCCACATAAAAAGAGGTTTCCATGCAAGATTAAATAAAGCTGGTGCATTTCTAAAGCCTGGAGATCCATTTACTCCTGTGCTAACTTGCCTTCCTTCATCTGCAAATGCTGCATTTTGTTTATGACATGAAGCGCAACTGATGGTACTATCAAGGCTTAATGATTCATCATAAAACAGTCTTCTCCCAATGGCGACTTTCTTTTCATCTGGAGGGAAATTCCCGAAATTATAAACTGTGGAAGGGAAATGACCCGGAGCCATCATCACCTGTTTTGGTAATGACGGCAGGGGTTCATCTTTTTGACAGCTACTAAAAACAAAAATTAGCCCCACAGATATCAGTGATATCTTGGGAATAGGCATGTTAATTAATTATGAATGTGATCAAACGTAAAGCCTGAAGCAAAGCGTGTTGCAATTCCAACAGCCATTGATCCTGGCATGTGTAGCATAGACAAATCTGCAACCTTTAATGTGCTACCATTATGAGAGAAGAAATGGTCAACGGCAACCGTCATGTGGATTTGAGGCGCTGCATTAGGTTGGATATCTAGTGTACTAGAGCCAAAGTTGTAGTTGAGATTTTGAATGGCGTTCGAAGAATTTGCATTCTTAAATCCTCCCAAGTGATAAGAGAAGGTTCCATTGGCAGATTGTGGCGATGTGCCCTCAGATTTGACGAAAATATATCCATTATTCCAGCTCCAGAACATTTCATTTGCAGGATCTAATGCTCCAGTTTGAACTCCTGATACATTGCGTGTTGAGTCAACTCCAATACTAAAGCTCATTCCAGTGTATTGACCTTTAGGAACATTATTAATAGTAATTAAAGTTGAAATAGGATCTTCTAACTTTACTAAACGGTAACTTTCAGGTTCAGCCCAAGTGCTACCGTCTGTTTTAGTTAGCTGGATGTTGGAAATATAATAATTAAGTTTCGTCCAAGTAACTTCCTCTCCCTCACTAGTTGTGAAAGCCGAGTTCAATGAGAAAGCTGCTGAATTATATAGGTGTTCAAATTCGATCTTGAACATGCCTGATTCTGCATTAGGTTCAGTTGGAAGTACTGGGTTAGGAATTTCGTCTTTTTTACAAGAAGATATAATGACTGTTAAGCCCATAAATAGGGCAAGAGTAATTCGTGAATAGAAATTCATAAAAGGGGTTTTAATGGGTTTTTTTAACCCAATTGATAAAAATGAATGTTTTAAAAATATTGCAACTATTTAAATGAAGAAGCAAGGGGGGTGGAAAACATCATTTTTCATTCCTGACTTAGTTGCAGGAAATCCTTTCGCAGAAATACTTATTGGTGATTCAATAATATTTAAAATGAATAAGCCTAAAGACACCTCATTTGCAGGTTGTTCTTTTTGCTTAAATAATTCCGGAATTTGTGAAAGCGGATTGGAGTCTGTAGATGTCTGGTTAAGTTCCTCCATCATTTGGCACTTTCCGTTACATTCAAGTTCGGAGTTATCTATATTTTCACATAATTCATTAGCATACTTATCGTACTGGAGCCAATAGTTAGCAATCACACCTGCCTTGAGTAATGTTGGCAGAAGTATGATTAGAGCTAATATTATTGCTTTTAAGCGAATCATGAGTTGCAAAGGTAAGCAATCATCTTTATCGAAACTTTTTCAATTCAAAATTTATGCGTTCCATTCTGAGAGCTTCATAATGTTAGATAGATAAAAAACCCGCATCCTTTTATTAAAGGAAACGGGTTTCATTGAGGGTAATTAAACTATTTATTATTATAAGCCAACCAATCTTATTCCTGCTGAAAACGGCATCAAATCAGGTCCTTGATTATTCTTGAACATGGATGTCACCGAGTAGTTTGCGAACAAGATGAATGAACCATATCCAAGGCGAACTGACGCATTAACCCTGAACGGGTTCAAATTGAAATCATCGTTGTTTCTGCTTTTATTTCTATCACCATCTTCATTAACCACTCTTTTGTTATAAGTGGTGAATCTCCACGCACCAGTTACGCCAGGTGAAATGCTTAAACGCTTTCCGTTTTTAAATTCATTGCTTGCAAAAGTCAGATACAATGGAACGTTGAGAAAACCAGTTACCAATTTTGTTTTTTCGTAATTAACGTTCGACTCAACGGTAGCAACAACGGGAATAGTATCAGATAATAATCTCACATTTTTATCAAAACGATAGTTGTTAATTTCAGCTCCCAGACCAGTTGTAACAGTAATGTTTTCCTTTAAAATCCTTCCTGTTTTCTCCCAAACATTAAAATTAACAACAACCGATTTTCCGTAATTCAAAGCCCAATCGGAATTCACAGAATCCATATTAAATGAATTATTAGAATTGAGATATCCATTAATTCCTAACTCAAAACCGGACCAGATGCTTGGAACACTTGGTTTTTTGGGTTTACTAGAATTTTGTATTTCACCATCAACCATTACATCATCACCAATTTCTATTTCTGTATTCTCATCATTATCAAGAATAATAATTTTTTTATTGCCTAAGGTAATTCGAGTAGTATCAGATGAATTTAGATTATTTGAACGTTTTACCTCACCAGCTCCACTTACTTCAACTTCCATAATTGAGGGATTTCCTCTATGGTATAAAGTTCCGGCTCCACTTACATTTCCACGCAGTTCATTTATTACATAAACTTGAGCATCGCCAGCTCCAGACAAGTTAACTTTTGCTTTTTTCACTGGCATTTTATAGGCACTTAGATCTCCAGCTCCACTAACATTTGCATTTAAAAAATCAGCCTTTCCAGTAAGTTTAATATCACTAGCTCCACCAACCACTACTGTTATATCAGAATAGGTTAAAAGTAAATTTACGCTACCTGTACCGCTAGTTGTTATTTCTAAATTATTGCCTTTTAATGTGTCAGAGGAGACAAAATTCCCGCTTCCAGATGTTATTAGCTTTTCTAATGAAGGCATTGCTAAATAAACTACATCAGCTGAGCCAGTGGCCAGGTTTAAAGCTCCATTATTTGTATCATAACTTATCTTACCGAAATCTGCCTCAGAAGCACTTATTCCAGCTTCTGAGGAAATGCTTAAGAACACATCTGCTGAGCCACTAATAATTAATTCTGATGAATTGGATATAGATTTACGCTCTAGTCCTTGAGCCGAGGTGAAACTTACTGTAACTAACAGCAAAGTCGCAATAATTAAAGATTGCTTATTCATAATTTCTATTTTTCTAATGTGATTTTATTTAAGAGAATGTGGAACTTTAAAAGTTACATTGCTTTTAAAATTAATTATTAATTAGTGGATCTGTTATATGTTAAACCGAAGAAATGAAGGCTGGTAATACGGCTTGAATTCGCTTCTCTGTCTACACTAACTTTTCCTTTCGTAACCTTTTCAAGACTCTTAAACCCAATATCTGATAGTCCATTCTCTTGGATATTTTTCAAGGGAGTTTCTATATCGATATTATTTTTCTTAAACAGCTTACTTGCTTTTTTTCTGAGAAATTGACCGGTGCTCAGAAAGTTATTTGATTCATTAGCAAGAGGTAAAGCGGCAATAGTATTATACTCTTTCAACTCTGATGGTTTGAATGCAATAAAATCTGAAGGAAGTTCGAATTTTTCCAGGTTCAAAGGAGCTAATCTTTTTAACTGCTTCACATTGATTTTCTTCTCATTTGTGGTGTTTTGAGCAAGGCTATTATTGTCTTGTTGCAAAATTGGTTTTTGATTTTCAAACTTAATTTTAGGATTAATATTATCTTGTAAATGGATATTCTCTAGGCTGTCTGCAGGTATTTCTAAAGCCTCTCTAATAGGTATTTCTATTTCGGGATTAGTAACAGCGATGCCTTGCTTTTCAGAATTTTCAGTATTTACATAGCTAATAATTGAGAAGACAATTGCAATGGACGCCGCAATAGCGAGTATGCTATAAATAATGCCTCTTCTTTTATCCTCACGGTATAAATTATTCTTATTTGGATAAGTAATACTATCGGGTATGAGAATAGTTTTTTCAAAGGCTTTCATTTGTTTCATCAAACCTGAATTACCCGAAACTAGGACTTTAAGCTGAGCTGATTCACCTAGGGAAATAGTTCCCTCAAGGGATTTAACAGCTAAATCGTCAAAACTACCGCTTGCAATAAATTCTTTTTTTAAGCTTGATTTAAATTTGAAATCTATACCGTACTCTGGCTGAAGATAGGCTTGCCCAAAAGCAATAAATTCTTTTTCAAAGGAAGGGAATTGAGCTAAAAGATGGTCTAATTCATTCTTCTCCGAGGCAGAAATATCTTTGTCGTAGTAAGCTAAACATAATTCTTCAAATCTCCCTCTCACCTGGTTTTTCCCTTTGTACAAAGAAGATTTATCTTCGATTTCAACTTCTTCCTCATGATTAATCGAAACAAAATCCAATTCATTAAGATCAATTTCAATCTCTGGGTTTACTTGTAGAAAAAGCAAAAGCTCAGCTGTATCTTCAGGAGAAAGATTCCCTTCTGAATAATCAAGCAACCAAGCCTCGTAATTTGTTAAATTAATTTTGCTCATAATACAACATCTGCACTCACCAAATAATTTTTCAACGTCACTCTTGCTCTGAATATGTAAACTTTCACTTGACTTTCATTTAATCCCGTGATTTGTCCAATTTCCTGGTACGAATAACCTTCGTAATCTCTCAACAAGATCACCGATCTTTGGTCTTCAGGAAGTTTATCGACGGCTTCTTTAAGAACTCTTTTTAAATCAAATTCAGGGTTCCCCGAATCGCCACTCACTACTCTTAATTTACTATCAATCGGTTCCTGTCGCTTTTTCTTTTTAATTCTTTCAAGCATCAATCGGTAGGCTGTCGTAAATAAATACGATTTTGATTTCTCAAATGCCACTTCTGATGCTTTAAGCCAAACTTTTTCAAATGTATCTTGAACAATATCTCTTGCCTCATCCTCATCGCGTATATTCTTTAGAATAAATCGATAGATATTATCTGAAAATGAATCAACGCTTTGATTGAACTCGGAAACTGTCACAGTATCAGGTTTTGGAGCTTAGAGGGATAGCGCTGTACAAATGTTACAACAAACATAATTTTTTTTCATTTTCATTTTGAAGCTCACGAAAAACTTGTCTGATATCAAATGTAACTTACATTTGGCTTCATGAAAATGATAAGTTTGTTTTGGGTTCTGATTATAGCATCAATTGTACATGCTCAAAACCCTTTGCCTGTTAATGGAGTTGACAATCCGCGCGGTCGGATTTATGTTTTAAAAGGAGCCACTATTCACCCAAAAGCAGGTGATTCTTTTGTTGGAAATGTGCTGATAAAAGATTCAAAAATAGTGGACGTCGGTTTAAATCTTAATATACCTGAAGAGGCTATAGTTTTTGAATTAAGTGGGAAGCATATTTATCCGGGATTCATTGAAATGTGGTCGGCTGTTGGATTACCTGAATCTCCAAAGCCTCGCGGAAAGCGAGATTATATGGAAAGGCCTAATAGCGGTGTTACTGACTGGAACATGGCAATTCATCCAGAAGAGTCTGCCTCTTTATCAATCCAAATTTCAGATGATGATATCAAGAAGTATCGCGAAGCTGGATTTACGTCAGTGTGTTCACACTTACAGAATGGAATTATGCGAGGTGATGGGTTACTTTTCGCTACAGATAACAAAACAATTAATGAAATTACCATCCTGCCTAAGGCAGCAAGCTTTTATTCTTTTTCGAAAGGCTCTTCGGTTCAGGATTATCCATCCTCATTGATGGGTGCTATTGCCTTGATTCGTCAGACTTACATGGATTTGGCATGGTATCAAAATGGAGGAAATAAGGAATACAAAGACGTTTCTCTCGACGCCCTGACTCATCTTTCGTCATTGCCTAAAATATTTGAAGCTAACAGTTGGAGAGACATTCTTCGAATTAAGCAAATAGCTTTGGAAAGTAGCAATGAATTCATTGTAAAAGGCAGTGGAGATGAATATCAACGTGTGGATTTGATTAAGAGCTCAGGTCAAAGAATGATTGTTCCATTAACTTTTCCTGAAGGATGGAATTTGTTGGATGCGTCTGAAGCGAAACAGGTAAGCCTTGCTGAAATGCTTCACTGGGAGGCTTCAAGAGCAAATGCTGCTATTTTGCATCAGAATAAGGTTCCTTTTGCTTTCACCTCCGGTGGATTAAAGTCGCCTGCAGAGTTTATTTCAAAATTGAGTTTAGCAGTGAAATCAGGCCTTCCGGCCGATGAGGCATTGAGAGCAATTACTGAAACGCCAGCTAGATGGTTGAATATCTGGGAAAATTCTGGTAGCATTGAGAAAGGTAAACTTGCTAACCTGATTATCCTTAGTGATACCTTATTTCATAAGAATTCAATTATTGAAGGTTCTTGGGTTTTGGGAAGCTGGCATCCGATTCTATCGTCAAGTAATACTGAAATTGCAGGAAAGTATCAGTTGGAATTGGAGAATGAAGATTTTCCAGTAGTGATATCCCGCGAGAGCGGTAAATACAGTATTTCTCTGCAAGTAGAAGGTAAGGAAGAAAAAACGGCGATTGCAAGACGGGATGACAGAGTGGACTTCTTGATTAAATCAAAAGGGAATATGCGCTTTAATGGTTCAATCATTCGCTCGGATAGCACCTTTATAATTCAAGGAAAAGCCGTGAAGCTTTCAGGTGAAGAGAGCATATTTACAATGAAAAACTCCTTGAACTTTATCCCTGAAGATAAAAAAGATACAATTGAATATTTTCAAGCGGAGGATTTTGAGATGAGGTATCCTTCTAATGCATTCGGAAGGAAGCAGCTCCCTGAATCAGAAAATATTCTCTTTAAAAATGCCACAGTTTGGACTAGCGAAGGCGATGGAATCCCCTTTAAAGGTGATGTCTTGGTTTCAGGCGGTAAAATCGTTAAAGTAGCAGAAAGTATTAGTGATAAGGATTTTCCTAAAGGATTTGAAATCAAAACTTTTGATGCTAGTGGAAAACATATTACTCCTGGGATTATTGATGAACACTCGCATATTGCCATTGAAAGAGGAGTGAATGAAGGAACTCAAAATAATACTGCTGAAGTGAGAATTGGTGATGTGATTTACCCCGAAGATCCTGGTATCTATTATCAGTTAGCTGGTGGAGTTACTTCTTCACAGCTTCTTCATGGTTCTGCAAACCCAATCGGCGGACAGTCGGCTATTATCAAACTTCGCTGGGGAGAAAGTGCCGAAGGCATGAAAAATCAAAATGCTCCAGGTCATATCAAATTTGCATTGGGAGAAAATGTGAAGCAAAGTAATTGGGGTGATAATAAACAAAGTCGATTTCCTCAAACAAGAATGGGTGTTGAGCAAGTATTCTATGATGCTTTTCAAAGGGCAAAAGAATACAAGATTGAAAAGGAATCCTTTGCAAAGCAAAAAGGAAAAAATAAAACCATACAAAAGCCCTTTAGAGAGGATCTAGAGCTGGAAGCAGTTTTAGAAATACTAGAAAATAAAAGATTTATTACCTGTCATAGCTATGTACAATCAGAAGTGAATATGCTTATACATGTTGCTGATTCTATGGGTTTTAAGGTGAATACTTTCACGCATATTCTTGAAGGATATAAAGTGGCAGATAAAATTCTGGAACATGGTGCAAATGCCTCAACGTTCTCAGATTGGTGGGCATACAAGCATGAAGTAAATGATGCGATTCCATATAATGCTGCAATTCTCACAAAAGTGGGTGTTAATACCGGAATAAATTCAGATGACACGGAGATGGGTAGAAGGTTGAATCAAGAAGCTGCAAAAGCAGTTTTATATGGAGGTTTAACTGAACCGCAAGCGCTAAAACTTGTGACCATTAATCCTGCAAAAATGCTTCATATTGATGAAACTACAGGAAGTCTGAAAGCTGGAAAAGATGCTGATCTTGTGGTTTGGAGTGAGCATCCACTTTCAGTAAATGCTAGAGCTGAAATAACAATGATTGATGGAAAGAGATACTACGACATCAATGAAAACGACTTGCTTATTAATGAGGCAGAAAAGGAAAGAACAAGGCTTACTGAGAAAATTCTCTCGGAAGTAAATTCAGGTAAATCAGGTAAAAAGCCGGAACGGAAAAAGAGACATGAATACCATTGTGATGATTTGTACAATGGCGATTTTACTGAAAAGGAGGTAGGAAATGAATAAATTCAATATCACAATGCTGTTTCTTTTGATAAGCATATCAGCAAAATCTCAGCAAGAAAAGGGTTCCTTATTACTTGAAAATGTAATCATTCATTCTTCAGATGGAGTTATTGAAAATGGAGTTATTGGCATCTATGGAGATAGTATCGTTTTGGCTGGAGATGCAAGGGTAATTAAGTATGATAAGAGTAAGTTCAGTAAAATTGAAAATGTTCTTGGAGCTCATGCTTGGCCTGGATTTTTTGCACTTAACAGTACAATTGGACTTACAGAAATAGATGCTGTTAGAGCTACGCTCGATTATGCCGAAGTTGGAAGCATGAAGCCTCATGTGAGAAGTCTCACAGCATTTAATACGGATTCGAAGATTATTCCAACCGTTAGATCAAACGGTGTTATTTTCGCGCAATCTTGTCCTCAAGGAGGTGTTATTAGCGGCAGTTCTTCTGTTTTCAGAATGTATGGCTGGAATTGGGAAGATGCTGTTTTTAAGGCTGATGATGGAATGCACATAAATTGGCCCTCTTTACCTTACGTTCTTGATAAGTCAGATACAAGCAAAAAGAGTGAAAAATCAAAAGAATTCTTAAATGAATTGAATGCTTTATTTAGAGATGCAGTTGGATATAGTAAAGAAAAGGGTAGGACAAAGAAGAACCTCCTTTTAGAGTCCTTACAGCCAATATTAAAAGGTGAAGCAGTGTTGTTTTTACATGCCAATAAATCGAGAGATATTCAAGACGCCATCATATTTGCTCAGAATTATAGTATTAAGAGAGCTGTAATTGTTGGTTGTGATGAATGTGAAAGTCAATTAGCACTTCTCAAGGAGAAAAATATACCAGTTATTCTTTCCAGAGTTCATAGACTGCCTGATTTGCCTGACATGCCTCCGGAAAAGGTGTTTTCACTACCTTCCAAATTGCAAAGGGAAGGGATTTTAGTCGCACTTTGCTATGAAGGCGGTATGGAAGCCATGGGCAATCGAAATCTTCCATTTACAGCAGGAACTGCGGCTTCCTATGGTCTTTCAGATACAGAAGCACTAAATATGATTTCCTTGAATTCTGCTAAAATTTTGGGTCTTGATGATGAGCTTGGAAGTATTGAGGCAGGTAAAAAGGCTAGTTTCTTCTTAAGTGACGGAAATGCGCTCGATATGCGAAGTGGAGGAGCTAAAAGAATCTGGATGGATGGTATTGAGGTAAGCGTAGATAATTCACAAAAGCAACTATATCTAAAATATATGAATAAGTATGGTCTTGAATAGCCTTGCAAGATGTGCGAAATGGCTGGTAATCAATGAAAGTAGATAACTAACTTATTCAATAATACTGAGCAGGATAAAATTCATACTTTTGATGATTCAAAGGGGTAACAATTAGGTAGTATGGCAGAAACAAAACAAACCGAAGCTAAGAACAATAGAATAGTGCTAATTCTTGGCGTATTACTTGGTATTTCAGTGATTGGAAATATTTATTTATTTAATAAATCAGGTTCAGCAGAAACTCAGGTAGTTGAGGAGCAAGCAAAAGTAGATTCACTTAATGCTTTCAAAACGGCATTGGAAAATGATTTTGAAGCAATGACCTATGAGCTAGATCAGTTTAAAGGGAAGAATATTCAGCTCGACAGCTTACTTGAAAGAGCAAGTACAGATATTACAAAGCAGAAAAGGCAAATTGAAAAGCTCATCAATGAAAACAAGGATATTGATTTATTGAAACGTCAACTTGCTGAAATGAAAGCTATCAGAGACGGATATCGTGATCAGATTGAAACCCTAATCAAAGAAAATAAAGAGCTGAGATTTGCAAATATTAACCTTACTCAAGAAGTAGATAATTTGAGTAAAACAACTCAGGATTTAAATCAAAAAGTTCAACTTGCTTCAGAACTTCGGGCAGAAAATATCCTTGTTGAACCTATGAGGGAGAAAGGTAGAGGGAAACTTGAATTAACTGAAAAGGCAAAAAGAGTAAGTAAAATAAATACCACCTTTATAATTGGAGAAAACAAAGTTGCTCCTAAAGGGAAAAGAGAAGTGGTTTTAAGAATTATTAAACCAGATGGATATGTTTTAACTGATGCTAATAATGGTTCTGGAACCTTTACCAAAGAAGGAGGAAGAACTACCGATTTTACTCTTCTTAAGAAGGTTGACTACAACAACGCTAGAACAGAAGTCCTTTTTGAATGGGATCAACTTGAAGAGCTAAAGACTGGACTTTATATTGCTGAAGTATACGTAGATGGGAAATTAATGGGAAATAATAAATTTGATTTGAGGTAAGTTAAGTGCATCAAAATTGAATATTCCAGATCTCAAAACTGATAAAGTAGAGCTTACTCCTTATTTTAATAACAAATCAATTCTTAGGGAGTTAATTCTTCAATTAAATAAGGATTTTCTCTCTGCCGGAATTAAATTAAAATTACTGCTTTCGAGAAAGTACGAATTCCAAGAGCTTATAGTTATTATTGCTGAGGCGCTAGAAAAATATCCCACTCAAACAGTATTTAACCTTCTTTATAGGGTTGATATTTCTGAAAATCAATTAAGAAATGCCATGCCAACCCCAGGTGTTGATTTGACTCTTTTTTCTGAAGTAATAATTAAAAGAGAACTTCAAAAAGTAGTTTTAAGAAAGCTTTATAGTAGTTCAAAGCAAAACGAAGAGTAATCGTTTTTAAGCATTCATACTATTTTTTAAGAAGCACAATAGTTTTTAGTTAAACTTTCGAAAATAAAGAGATTGATTTTCCTTCATAGGGCAATCATTCTTGATGTTTCTTAGCTCTATGTTTCTCAAATATAAAATTCAGTTACTGATTGACAAATGGCGAAATGACTCTTAAAAAATTTAATTCGCTTTAATAAAGCACTATCAATCATTCAATTTGCACCAAAATTTAAGCGCATCCTAAATTTGTCCTCTTCATTATTACTTAACAGGATGAGGGTAAATGGGGATTAATTGTTTTAATTTACTTTTTCTGCTTATGTCTCCAAGGTAAGCATTAATTTTGCACATTCTTTTTTGACCTTTAGCATCCCAATGGACGAATTCACATATATCTCCAATGCCGATCCGGCAGCAATTGAAACCCTTTATCAGCAGTACCATTCAGACTCCTCATCGGTAGATGAAAGCTGGGCTCGTTTTTTTGAAGGAATTGATTTCGCAACTAAATCTTATTCAACAAAAGTCGAGGCCTCTACAAATGGTTCGGCCTCAGTGCCAGAGCATGTTTCGGATGAATTTAAGGTCATTAATTTAATTAATGGCTATCGCTCTCGAGGTCATCTTTTTACAAGAACCAACCCTGTCAGAGAAAGACGCAAATATGCTCCAACTTTAGATATTGAAAATTATGGGCTTCAGCAAAAAGATCTTGATACTGTGTATCAGGCAGGTGAACTCATTGGTATTGGAGCAGCACCTCTAAAACAGATTGTTGATCATCTTATAGAAACTTATTGCCAAAGTATTGGAGTTGAGTATATGTACATGCGCAACCTTGAAGCTGTTGCTTGGATTCAATCCCGCATGGAATCAAGTAAAGGCAAGGCGAAGTTCAGCAAGCCTCAGAAGCAAAATATGTTCAGAAAGCTCAGCGATGCAGTTGGTTTTGAAAGCTTTCTTGATAAGAAATTTGTAGGACAAAAAAGATTTTCTCTCGAAGGGTGTGAAGCATTAATTCCAGCTATGGATGTGATGATTAGTCACGGGAGCACTTTGGGAATTCAGGAATATGTGGTTGGAATGGCTCATCGAGGCAGGTTGAATGTGCTTTCGAATATTTTCAGAAAAGATGCCGGGAGGATATTTACTGAATTTGAAGGAAAAGAATATGATGATGATGGGGAGTTTTCAGGAGATGTTAAATATCACCTTGGGTATTCAACTTCGGTGAAAACAGATGATGGAAAGGATATACAACTAACACTTTCACCTAATCCTTCACATTTAGAGGCTGTTGGTCCGGTGGTAGAAGGGATGACTCGGGCTTTTGCAGAGGTAAATCATCAAGGCGATTATAGAAAAATTACTCCTATTGTAATCCATGGTGATGCAGCAATAGCTGGTCAAGGCGTTGTTTATGAAGTTGTTCAGATGGCAAAGCTCGACGGCTACAAAACTGGCGGCACATTGCATATTGTAGTGAATAACCAAGTTGGTTTCACTACAAATTATCTCGATGGAAGAAGTTCAATTTATTGCACTGATGTAGCAAAAGTTACTTTGAGCCCTGTATTTCATGTGAATGCAGATGATGTTGAGGCTGTTGCTTATGCAGTTCAACTTGCCATAGAATTCAGGCAGAAGTTTCTAGGAGATGTCTTTATTGATCTCTTGGGATATAGAAAGTATGGGCATAATGAAGGTGACGAACCGAGATTTACTCAACCAATTCTTTACAAAGCAATTGCAAAACATCCTAATCCAAGAAAAATATTTTTGGCAAGTTTAGTCGCTGAAGGAATAATCAGCGATGAAGATGCCGTCAAGATTGAAAGCAAATTAAAAGACAATCTGGAGAAATCCCTCGCAGAGGCGAAAGAAAAAACAAGAGCTGAAATTAAACCATTCCTTGAGCAGAGGTGGAAGCATATTCGTCCCTCTCACAAAGAGGATTTCCATCATTCGCCCGAAACGAGCGTGTCCATCAAGAAGCTGAAAGAAATAGCACAGGTTCTTTACAGCGTTCCGAAAGGAGTGAAGTTCTTCAAAAAAATGGAAAAGCTGCTCAACGACCGAAGAAAAATGGTTGAAGAAAGCGATAAGTTGGACTGGGGAATGGGTGAGATGCTTGCTTATGGCTCACTTCTTTCAGAAGGATTTCCTATTCGTTTTTCAGGCCAGGATGTCGAGCGAGGAACGTTTTCACATCGGCACGCAGTGCTTAAACTTGAAGATTCTGAAGAAGAATATATTCCACTAAATAATATTTCTACTAAGCAGGGCGAATTTCAAATCTATAACTCGCTTTTAAGTGAATACGCGGTGTTAGGATTTGATTATGGTTATTCGTTGGCTGTTCCGGATGGTTTAACTATTTGGGAAGCGCAGTTCGGGGATTTCAATAATGGAGCTCAGATTATTATTGATCAATTTATTAGTTCTGCAGAGGATAAATGGAGGACAATGAGTAGTATTGTGATGTTGCTCCCTCATGGTTATGAAGGGCAGGGTGCTGAGCATAGCTCAGGAAGAATGGAGAGGTTTCTTT
>JBBEBC010000090.1:0-23511 GCA_040882555.1 Bacteroidia bacterium | reverse complement strand
GTGCGCAACTTCCGTATTCTTGGAATGGATTAACTTTTACTGGAGCAGGTTCTCAATCTGCAACTCTCACCAATGCAGCTGGATGTGATTCCATTGCGACATTGAATTTAACTGTTAGTCCAGCTGTCACTTCCACAACCGATATCAACATCTGCGATGCACAACTTCCTTATTCATGGAATGGCTTAACGTTTACTGGAGCAGGTTCTCAATCTACGACATTGACGAATGCAGCTGGCTGTGATTCCATTGCGACATTGAACTTGACAATAAATAATTCAATAACAGTTTCTCAATCGGTAGAAATTTGCAGTGGACAAAGTTATATTCTTCCAGATGGGTCAAGTATTTCAACAGCAGGGAGTTACACCAGTATATTAACATCAAGTTTGGGCTGTGATTCAATTATTTCCACCATTGTTTCTTTAATACCTGGGTCTAACACAATTCAAACTGTAAATATCTGTGAAGGAGGATTTTTAAAATTACCTGATGGAACAGTAGTTTCAGAGGCAGGAACATACACAACTCTATTGAGCTCAATTGGAGGATGTGATTCTACTATCACAACAATCTTAATTGTAAATCCAATCGTTTCCGAGCAAGCTCAATTTACCATTTGTGAAGGCGATTCAATTGTGCTTTCAGATGGAACTATTTTGAATTCAGCAGGGCAATACCAGTTCAACTTTATCGCTTCAACTGGGTGTGATTCAACATATTCTGTAACGATAAATGTTGATTCTCCTCCAGAGGTTCAAATCAGCTCGGATACTTCCATCTGTCGGGGTGGGAGCATAGCGCTATCCGCCGATGGCGCAAATACCTATTCGTGGACAACATCAGATGAATCAGTTGTTTTAAATGGTTCTTCAATAAGTCTTTCTCCTGATACTACGATTCAGGTTTATGTTATATCAACTACTGGAGTTTGTTCGGTTTTCGATACTATTAATGTTATAGTGAATGCATTACCAGATCTGACTGTTTCTCCTCGTTCTACAAGTATTTGCGAAGGAGATTCTGTTCAACTTTTGGTTGAAGGAGGAGAATCTTATTCCTGGTTTCCTGCTCTCTCATTAACCTGTGATACCTGTAGTTCGCCTTTAGCAATGCCAGATTCAAGTGAAGTTTATTATGTTTCTGGTAGTCTTGGTGAGTGTTATGATACTCTTTCCGTTAGCATAAATGTTATACCTCCTGTTAATGCTCAATTGTTAGGAGATACAGTTTTATGTTTTGGTGATAGCATAACTCTTACAGCTAGTGGAGGTTCTGCTTTTGTTTGGAGCACAGGTGACTCGTTGCCGGAAATAACATTGACTCCAATTCAATCGCTCGAAATTTCTGTAATTGTTTCAACTGGAATGTGTTATGATACTGTTTCAGTTGGCATAATCGTTAATCCTATTCCATATCTTGAAGTTGGGGAAGACACAACCATTTTGTATGGAACATCAGTTCATCTAGATGCACTGACATTGTTACCGTTGGTTTGGAGTCCATTTGAAGGCTTAAGCTGCACGGATTGCACCGATCCGATAGCTCAACCACTAATTCCAACAACCTATTGTGCAACCGTGGTGAATAGTTTTGGTTGTATTTACACTGACTGCTTAAAGATAGATATAGACACAATTTGCAGCGAGCTATTTATTCCAAATGTGTTCTCACCTGTAGCAGGAGGAAATGAATCCAATGATTGCTTTAGACTTTATGGGGCTGATTGTATTTCGACTATGGACTTAGTGATTTATAATCGTTGGGGAGAAAAAGTATATGAGTCGAATGATAAAAATGCCTGTTGGGATGGACGATTTAGGGGAGAAGAATTAAATACTGGTGTGTTTATTTATTACTTGTCGGCAATTACCATAACCGGTGAGACAATCAATAAGCAAGGAAACTTAACATTGTTGAGATGATGAAAAAGATTCGAGATATTTTAGATTTAGTGGCAATTAAAAACTGGGGCATTATTTTGCTCATTGGCATATTTAGTTTTGGAAGTGTGACGGGGCAAGACATTCATTTTTCGCAGTTTTATATGGCGCCACTTTTGCAGAACCCTGCTAATGCAGGAGCTTCTAATGGGCTTGAAGCAACTATGAACTATAGAACTCAGTGGAGGTCAGTTACTGTTCCGTATAAAACTTTTGGCGCCACTGTACATGGAAGATTTATAAAAAAGAAATCTCAAAAGAACTTTTTCGCAGCTGGATTGAATGTTAATTATGATGAGGCTGGCGATGGTTTACTAAAAACAACAACTTTTGCCGGAGCATTAGCTTACCATCTTAGAATTAATAAAGTTCATAAAATTGGAGTGGGTTTTATGGGCGGGCTTGGTCAAAGGAGAATCGATTTTGGTAATTTTGAATGGGGCAGTCAATACACAGAAGGGGCATACAACGCAAATCTTCCTACTGGAGAAACATTACTTAATCCAACTTTTACTTATTTGGATTTTGCAACAGGTCTAGTTTGGTCATTCGACAATCAATCGGGGCGCATACGGACCGAGGGGAATAATTACTTAAAAGGGAGTGTCGGATTTTCCATTTTCCATTTTAACAGACCTGATTATTCTTTCAATAAGACAGGAGAAAAACTATGGATGAAGTATGTAGCTCATGCTAATTTCCTGATAAGTATTCCAGAATCAAAAATTGCTGTTAATCCTGGTTTTATCTTTTACAGCCAAGGTCCTAACAGACAAGTTTTGGTTGGATCAATGGTTCGCTACGACATATTGCCAGAGTCTAAATATACCGGAAAGTACAAAGGTGCTGGAGCTTATTTGGGTGCATATGTCAGAGCGGGTGATGCACTTGTAATAAGCAGTATGTTAGAATTCTCTAACTATGCTATTGGATTTAGCTACGATGCAAACTTGTCTACATTAAGACCTGCTTCTAATGGGCGGGGGGGATTTGAGATTTCTTTGAGAGTCATTGGAAGTGGCTCTTTCTTTGGAAAGACTATGAATACTAGATAATTTAGTGTTATCTGTTTTTATAATCTAATACATGAAAGTATTCAAGTCGAATTAGAATTTAAAAAGGAATAGATTCTTGATTTATTGATGAAACTATTGATTTTTCAAAGCCTCAAAAAAAGCTATTTTTGCGACAGCTAAAGTAAAAATCAATCATGAAGGAATTCGATGTTGTCATTATAGGTTCTGGCCCCGGAGGTTATGTATCAGCCATTAGGTGTGCCCAACTGGGTTTGAAAACAGCACTTGTAGAAAAATATTCAAGTTTGGGTGGCACCTGTCTTAATGTAGGTTGTATCCCTTCTAAAGCAATGCTTGACTCTTCAGAGCATTATTATAATGCATCTCATACTTTTAAGGAGCATGGTATAGAACTTAGCAACCTAAAGGTTAACCTGCAACAAATGATAACGAGGAAAGATGGCGTAGTTTCTCAAACAGTTTCAGGTATTGATTACCTGATGAAGAAAAATAAAATTGAGGTTATTCATGGTGTTGGATCTTTTGTCGATTCTAAGACTGTTACAGTTAAGAAAGAAGACGGTAAGACTGAGAACTTTAAAGCTAAGAATGTAGTCATTGCAACCGGCTCTAAGCCATCATCTGTTCCAGGAGTTACAATAGATAAAAAAAGAATTATCACTTCTACAGAGGCGCTTAAGCTTGCAGAAGTCCCCAAGCACATGATTATTATAGGCGGTGGAGTAATTGGAATGGAGATGGGTTCAGTTTATGCTCGTTTGGGAGCTGAAGTCACGGTGCTTGAGTTTACTGATACTATTTGCGGAAGTTTTGATAAAACTATGAGCAAAGAGCTGCAAAAGGTGCTTACTAAATTAGGCTTCAAATTTCATCTCCAGCATAAAGTCACATCAGCTTCAGTAAAAGGGAAACAAGTCATTGTTACTGCTGAATCTCTTAAAGATGGTAAGTCGATAGAAATAAAAGGTGATTATGTTCTAGTTTCAACAGGAAGAAGACCATATACAGATGGGCTAAATCTTGAAAAAGCTGGCATATCTGCCGATGAAAAAGGTAGAATTCCGGTGAACGAGCATTGTGAAACAGCAGTTCAAGGTGTTTATGCCATAGGCGATGTGGTTAGGGGTGCCATGCTTGCTCATAAGGCGGAAGAGGAGGGAACCTATGTTGCAGAGAGAATAGCTGGACAAAAGCCTCATATTAATCACCTTTTAATTCCAAACGTAGTTTATACTTGGCCAGAAGTGGCTAGCGTTGGATACACTGAAGAGCAATTAAAAGCCGATAAAAAAGCATATAAAACAGGGTCATTTCCTTTCAAAGCTTCAGGTAGGGCTCGTGCTAGCATGGACACCGATGGTTTAGTAAAAGTTTTGGCAGACAAAGAAACTGATGAAATCTTAGGAGTACATATTATTGGGCCAAGAGCGGCCGATATGATTGCGGAAGCTGTTGTAGCAATGGAATTTAGAGCTTCTGCTGAAGATATTGCACGCATCAGTCACGCGCACCCTACATTTACTGAAGCATTCAGAGAAGCTGCTTTAGCAGCAACTGATAACAGAGCCATTCATATTTGATTCTGTTTTAAGGTAATTTTTGAATATAAAAAAGGCGACCAATACTGGTCGCCTTTTTTCATTATAAGTCAAGGTTAGGTCTTGTACTTACTTTTTTACTAGTCGTTTACTGACTGAGTATCCTTGTTCGCTCACATTTAGGAAATACATTCCTTGTGGCAATTCATTTAAGTCTATTCTAAAAGGCTTTTGCACATCAACTTCTGTAACTTGATAGCTATTAACAAGCTTACCGCTGATGTCTCTTAACTCGATTAATGGAGCATGGAAAAGGAAAGGGTCAAGTCTAACATCCATTACATTAACAACAGGGTTTGGACATAGCACTAGGTCGCTTTCTGAAATGATGGGCATATTAACTACTTCTATTTTAGAAAACATCGTTTCTCCATCGTAGTCGACTTGTTTTAATCTATAGTAAGAAACACCAGCATACGGTGTTCTGTCAACTTCGCTGTATTTTAAGATACTGTTGCTGTTGAAAGCTCCCGGCACACGGGCAATTTCTTCAAAGTGAATAGCATCATTACTTGACTCAACACTGAAATATTCATTGTTGGTTTCACTTACAGTTGTCCATTCTAACAATACACTTCTATTTTGTGATGTAGCGCTAAAACTTAATAGGTTTACAGGCAATGGATTTTCTGAGGTGCTAGATGATAGAGTGAAAGGACTAAAACTAGAGATGGCAGAATTTGAATTTAATGTCCCAGCTGTTGTATTGCCAGTAGTTCCACCATTTCCATGATCTTTCCACATTGAACCATTCCATCGAGCTACAAGTAGGTCGCCAAGATTGGTAACTCCGCAGCTTGTGGTATTCCAACTTAAAGTTACAACCACATTAGATGAACCATTTGTTCTGTCTAGTGTCCAGTATTCACATTGACTTAAGTGATCAATTGTTGGGTCTTTCGATGCATGAGTATACGTGCCATCAGAAGTTGCCATATAGAACTGGGCGGTGAAATGATCGGTTGCATTTGACGGCGCAGAAATTCCTATTGGTCTATAGAATCCTGATTTACCAACAGGGAATAGGAAAGCATCATCACCCTCTTTTCTACACGGTCCTTGCACGTGACTATTGTTCGACACTGCTGAAACAGAGCTGTTATCTGCAAAAGTGAGGAGGTTGGTAGGAGTCGTAATTAGCTTCCCATTTGTAAAAATCAAGGTGTTGCTCACGGTAGCGGGAACACTTAAAGTAATATCTGCCGATGGATTATTAAGTGTAAGGTTAAAGAATTCAGGCTTTTGGGCTGCATCGCCTTGGATTTCTTGGGCGCTAGTTCCATTTAGAGTTACTCTCCCCCCATTCGATGCAAAGACCACAGATGTGGCTGAACCAACGGTTGAAATGTTCTTGGCAAAAGTACTGTTGATATTATAAGCTGGGTAAAGAGTAAAAGCTGTGCTTTGAAGGAAGGTTACATTTTCATTAAAATCATCAGGTGAACTACCTGCAAGAATGAACGTTCCTGAACCAGTATTTGTGATTGTGGTAACTCCGTTAAAGACATTACCACCATTCGATAAGTTGAACCCAGTGCCAGACTTTGTAACCGAAACTGTCCCATTAAAAGTAACTCCATTGAGGTACATTCCAGGTGCAGAAACGATAAGGTTTCCGTTAAAAGTTGTATTCTCTTCTAGATAAACTTCCACATTGTTGGAGAAGCTTGTAAGAGTTTGCGAAGTAGTTCCTTCTTGAGTGAAATTAGCAATTCTTAAATCACCTGAATCAAATCCTCCAACTCCAATTGTTATTGTTTTGCCTGAAGCCAAGGTTGATGTACCACTGTTCTGACCGAATCTAATTCCTCCTCCAGTTCCAGTGCAGCTTACTTCAATGTTTTCATTGAATTCATTACCAATAGATGCATAGGCAAAGTTAATAACGTCAGTTCCTGTGTTTTCAACAGTCAATTGACCATTAAAAATGTCGGGGTCAGTATTGGCAAGTAGCAGCTCTCCATCACCTGAATTGATAATTGTAACATTGCCTTCAAATGTATTCCCACCTGAGCTAACATCGCCACCTGTTCCATTCTTTGTTAAACTTGCAGTAGAATTAAATGTGCTGCCATTTAATTGTAAATTAGGACTACTAAAAGTAACTGCTCCGTTAAATGTTGTTCCTGAACCGCAAATTAAAGTAGTTGTTGATGAAAAAGTGGTTAATGTTTGAGCAGTTGAGCCTGTTTGGGTGAACCCTCTTAAAGAAAGAGATCCTGAACTAAAACCCGAACCTCCTATTGAAATAGTTCTTGTATCGGCAAGCGTAGATGTTCCACCGTTTTCTCCGAATAAGATTCCGGAGCTTGCACCAGTTGAGTTAATGATAACATTTCCTGAAAGGGTAGTACCTGTTGCACCATATGCTAATTGAATAGAACTACTTCCGCTACTTGTTAATGTTAATTGTCCATTGAAAGCATCTGGAGAAACATTTCCTAATCTCAATCTTCCGCTTCCAGAATTGGTTAAAGATGTTGTACTAGCGAATGTATTTCCACCTGAACCCGAATTATCTGCAGCTCCGTTCTTAGTAATGTTAGCTGCTCCATTTGCAGTAAAGCCATTTAAGAAAACTTGAGGAAATGAAAATGTGATATCTCCATTGAAAACAGTCCCACTCTCTAAATAAAGTTGTGCTATTCCAGAAGTAACATCGAGAGTTTGAGCGGTTGCTCCACTCTGAACAAATCCGCGTAAGCGCAAACTTCCGGCTGTAAAGTCGCCAGCACCGATACTAATGGTTCTTCCACTTGAAAGAACTGCTGTTCCTCCGCTTTGACCGAATCTAACACCCTTGCTCGAGCCTGTTGAAGAAACATCAATATTGTTCGAGAAAAGAGTTCCTGATGCTACGTTTGCAACGAAGATTGTTCCGCTACCAGTATTAGAAAAGCTTGCAGTTGAAAGAAAGTTATCAGGGTTTGATACACCTAAAATAAGATCGCCACTCCCTGAATTTGAAACAGTTGAAGCACCTGTGAAGGTATTACCTCCTAAGCTCTGATTACTTGTAGAACCAGTTTTTGAAATAGTTGAAGTCCCAGAAAATGTCGCTCCATTTAAAAATACCTGAGGAGAAGCAAAGGTTACATTTCCTCCGAAACTCACTCCCGACTCAACATAAAGAGCCGCCGAGCTCGATAAAGTTAGTGTCTGTGCTGTAGTGCCTGATACTGTCAAACTTCGTAACCTTAAATCTCCAACAGAAAATCCACTTCCGCCTATATTTAAAGTTTTTGTTGACGATAATGTAGATGTACCACCATTTTGACCTAATCGTATTCCTTGACTTGAGCCAGTTGAATTGAAGGTAATATCATCTTGATATTCATTTCCGAGGGCAGTATGAGATGCGAGGATTAATGCAGAACCGGTATTTGTAAAAGTAACCGCTGCTTTATACGTGTCGGGATTTGTGCTAGCTAGAATTACGTTCGCAGATCCTGAATTAGTAAGACTAAAAGTTGAGTTAAAAGTATTTCCTCCACTCGAACTTGCTTCTGAACTTCCATTAAATGTTACAGTAACCGGATTATTAAAGATACTTCCATTGAATTGAAATGCTGAAGCTGTTCCTTGTATGCCGATGTTAAGTGTGGTTCCAGCAAAGATTGCCGAACCTTGAATATTCATGTTTCCGTTATTAATTGACCCTCCATCAAAGTTTGCTATTCCATAAATTACCAATGTGAATGCATCAAGGTCTAATGTTCCCGATGTCATGGTGAAATTATCCAAACCGCTGATCTCTTCAAGGAGAGGATTATTTGTTTGGTTGCTGATTGTTACATCATCTCCCAGATCGGGTATTCCTGAAGGAGTCCAGTTATTTGGTTCACCCCAAGAAGTTGAAACTGATCCGTTCCAAACATAGGAGGTTGCATTGAGTGTAGTAGAAAAGACTCCCAGAAAAAGCATCAGGCATAACTTTAAAAGTTTTCCGGATGTGTGAGCGTATATGAGTTCCATATTTAATGGTATTTCCAAGTAGTATCAAGTCTACTATATATACCTAGTAGTTGTTACGCTTTAGTGACCTCTTATCTGTCGCAGACTTACAGGTGTAAGATTTTTAATCAATCTGAAATTAATTGAAGTTTATGTATTTGATTATGAGACCAATGAATCAAGTGGGTGTGTATTAAGCATGTGAGAATAAACCTGAAAAAGATCATAATTTGGAAGTTTTCGAATGTCGAAATCCCTTGATTCTTATTCGGGATCTATCCAACGACCATTGTCTTTTATTAAGTCAATAAGCTCGTCAACAGCCTTGTCTGAGGCTACATTTCTTTTAACTACATCCTTCCCCTTGTAAAGGGTAATTTTTCCAACACCTGTGCCCACGTAACCAAAGTCTGCATCAGCCATTTCTCCGGGGCCATTAACAATACAACCCATGATTCCGATTTTTAAACCTTTCAGGTGATCGGTGCGCTTTCTAATCATAGCTGTAGTTTCCTGAAGGTCGAACAGGGTTCTTCCGCAAGATGGACAGGAAATATATTCTGTTTTGGAGATTCTTACACGGGAAGCCTGTAAAATTCCGAATGCTGTGAGGTTCACATCCTTTAAATGCAAATTGTTTGAATCAGAAGTAAGCCATATTCCATCACCTAAGCCATCAATAAGCAATCCGCCTAAATCTGATGCTGTGTGCAGCTGGAAATCGGCAATAGAATCAGCTATGATGCTTCTTTTAAAAATAAGTGGATTCTTAATTCCCTGATTTATTAATTCAACTGCTAGCCTTCGAAGTTCTGGCATAGCATGTAAATTATCAGATTGTGCAACAACAACAGTTTTGTTAGATACTTTAAACTTCTCAAGAAGCTCGGTATTTAAATCAGCTAGTGTAAGGAGCACAAAATTTAGTGTATCCGGTATATTTCCGGCTAAAAATTCCTTTACAGAGTAAAGAGGATAATGGAACTTTTTTTCAGATTGCCAATGCTTAGAATTCTGAATAACGCCTAGTGTTCCAGGTACTTCAAAGTCAATATGGCCATCGCCTGCAAATATAAAATCGCAAGCAGTTTCTTTGAGGTTCCATTTATCTAATGGAACAGAATAAGCATGACCTAATTGGAAAAGTTTCGCAGGATTGTCGATTGAAATGCCACTGAGGTCGGCAATTACTTTTGGAACATAATCCCCGCCTATTGACAGAACGGGTTCTGAAAGTTGGCGCTTATAGCTATATGGGTTAATGGGCCAAGTGGACGTTTCAGGAATAGAGCGGTGATTTTCTCTTTTGCTATATCGTTCTACTAGTGTTTTTGCAACAGGAATTTCAAACTCTGGTTCTTCCGTGAGCGAAACTCTAACGGTGTCGCCTAATCCATCTTCAAGTAAAGTTGCAATGCCTGTGGCAGATTTAATTCTACCATCTTCACCTTCTCCTGCTTCGGTTACTCCTAGATGAAGCGGGTAATTCATTCCTTCCTCAATCATCCTATTTACAAGCAGGCGGTAGGCTTGAACCATCACCTGAGTATTGGAAGATTTCATCGATAGCACGATCTCGTGAAAGCCGTGCTCTTCAGCGATTTTCAGGAACTCCATGGCTGATTCAACCATTCCTTGAGGGCTATCTCCGTAGCGACTCATAATTCTGTCGGATAAAGAACCATGATTGGTGCCTATTCTCATGGCGGTGCCGTGTTCTTTGCAGATTTTTACGAGTGGACTAAACCTTGAGCGGATTCTTTCGAGTTCAGCTTCATAGGAAGCATCGGTATAATCTATATGCTCAAATTTTTTCTTGTCGGCATAATTGCCTGGATTTACTCTTACTTTTTCTACAATTTTAGCAGCGAGTTCTGCCGCATTTGGAGTAAAATGTATATCGGCAACCAGAGGAGTTGAATATCCGCGGGAGCGCAACTCATTTTTAATATTCCTGAGATTTTCGGCTTCTTTAAGGCTAGGGGCGGTTATTCTTACTAACTCGCATCCGGCCTCAATCATCCTGATGCTTTGCTCAACGGTAAGTTGTGTGTTAAGCGTATCAGTGGTTGTCATCGACTGAACCCTAATTGGGGAATTCCCGCCAATAATAAGGCTTCCTACAGATACCTCTCTGGTTTTAAATCTTTTATACTGAAATAAATCGTTGCAGTAGATTGTAGAATCTATTAAAGATGACATGTGCCCTGTTTTTGGCAAAAATAAGGTAACAAAACTACGACCTTAACAGGAATATAAATTTTTTGTTTAACGATTATGTTCGAGACTTTTTATAATCTTGAAATATCCCGAAGAATTATCATTCATCACAGCGCGAATAATAAGCAAACCATTAGGTAGGTTGCTAATATCCATAGTTCCATCGGCTGAAAGCTTTCCCTGTGTGAGTAACTTACCTGAAGCGTCATATATTGAAATTAATTCAGGCAGGCTAGATTGATTTCGAGATTTAATAAGAAGTAGATCGCTTACAGGATTCTGAATGTAATAGTCGTTTATTAATGAAGGTGGATTTCCTGCAATGCCATTAATATCTCCAACGAAGACGTTAATTCTAATTGAATCGACTGCTGGAATAGGTTGACCAATGAAAGAAGGCCAGATTACCACTGTATTTCCACCTTCGATGAAATACTGAGGCTCAACAGGCACGAATGTGGTAAATGTGCGCTCTTGTTGAGGGGCAAAAAATTGAACAGCCTCAAAACCACCTAGAGGAACTTCAACATTATTTAAAGTTTCATTAAGGAAATTAATCTTAAGGTTTCCAAGCAGGTTAGTATCGGCCGTGTTTGTGATGCTAAAGTCTACAGGAACCAATGACTGCATGTAAACAGTATCGGGCAGGTTAAAATAGTTTAACTGTAAACCCTGGACCTGAGCTCTTATAGAACCTGAGCAGAGAGTAAAGCCAGCCATAAATAGAATTAACACCCTGATTTTGAGTGTGATATTCTTGTTTCTTATGGATGTATTTGTTGACATGAATTCTTTATTTATTTCTGCTTAACCAAAAGTACTTTATAATTTATCATTAAAATGTGTAAACTTGTAAAATTCTTACTCGTTCAAAAAAAGTAAATCATGGAACTTCTTTCGCAAATTGTAGAAGGATTAAGCAAAGAGGAGGTTAGGTTTTTTAAAATTTTCGCACATCGTCAGGAGAGTAGTGAGCAACGTAAAGATATTCGTTTGTTCGATTTCATGCGAAAAAAGGGGGAAAGTGATGAAGATAAAATCGTTCATCAGCTTTATGGAAAGACTGACAAGAATGCTTATTACCGCTTAAAAAACAGACTTGTAGATGATATAAACACGGCACTTGTGCTTCAACATCAAAGCGATGAAGATTGGCTTCAATTAATGAGGCTTTTGCAAGTTGTTAAAGTCTATTTGGCAAAGAATCAGCATACAGTAGCTTTTTACTTTTTAAAAAAAGCTGAGCAAAGAGCCAGAAAAATTGAAAACCATGAGCTTTTGGATATCATTTATGGTGAGTTCATTCAATTGTCGCATACTCTGCTCATCATTAATCCGGAAGAATACATCGCCCTGAGAAGGGAAAACAATGATTCT
This sequence comes from Bacteroidia bacterium, assembly GCA_040882555.1. GTDB lineage: Bacteria > Bacteroidota > Bacteroidia > M30B66 > M30B66 > M30B66. The sequence continues at coordinate 11,382 of JBBEBC010000090.1, read as the reverse complement.
CTTGCCCGTTTGAGGCAAATGGATGATATGCTCGCAGTAGTATCTTACCGTTTAAAAGTTACCCAAAATTTTGGAGCCAAGGAGAATAATCTGCTTGAAATGCTTGAGCAAGTTACAGATCAGTTTATGGCTGACAAGGCAGCGAAGCAGTCGTCTAGATTTAGGTTTAAACTATACAGCTTAGTTAGTCAGATGCTTTTGCAAAAGAAAGATTATCAGAGTCTTGAAGAGTATCTTTTACAAACTTGGGCTACATTTAACGAAGAGCATTTGTTCAGTAAAAATACGCACGATATTAAGCTGCAGATGTTGACTTATATAGTTAATACTCTGTTTAAGAATGGTAAGGTTAATGAGTCGTTAGAGTTTGCAGAAACGCTCAAACAAGCTATGAATGAGCATCATCAATTCTTGTATAATAAGTACGAGATATTCTATTACAATGCGTTAGTAAACAACTATAGCACATTTGATATTCCAGAAGCGATAAGGCTTTTGAAAGAAATGCAAACTCTGGAGAATATCAAGAAACTTCCTTTTTATGAGCTCTTTATTTATATAAATCTGGCTACAAGCTATTTCGATATCAAAGATTTTAGTCAAGCGATTAAAAACCTGAACAAAACCTATTTAATGGATAGTTATGAGAAGGCAGACGGTGCATTGAAGTTTAAAATAGCTGTTGCAGAATTGATCATCAGGTATGAATTAGGAGACCTCGATTTCTGGAAATACAGATTCGATCAGGTGAACAAAGAGTTCAAAGCAGAGTTCAATAAAGAAACAAATACAGTTGAAAAGAACTTGTTAGAAATCATAAATCATAGTACTGAACTTTCAGGCGGATTAAAATCGAAAGACTTGCGTCTTGAATTGTTAGAGCTTATTTCACAGCTAGAATCTCAGTCGGAAGAAGATGAGATTATTCGATATTCTAGGTGGTTAAAGGAAAAAATCCATGCCTGAGAATTCCATCTATCTCGATTTCAATTCCACAACTCCGGTTTTAAAGGAAGTTGTAGATGCAATGCTTCCATATTTCTCAGTTGATTTCGGAAATCCATCTAGTAAAACACATGCCCATGGATGGATAGCAGCAGAAGCGGTGAAGATTGCAAGAGAGCAAACAGCTCAGCTTTTAGGCTCTGAAGAATCAGAAATTATCTTCACTTCTGGAGCAACAGAATCACTTAATCTTGCAATTCAAGGCTTAGCAAGGACTTACTCATCCAAAGGAAAACATATTGTAAGTGTTGCTACGGAGCATAAAGCGGTTCTTGATGTCCTAAAATATTTGGAAACAGTCGGTTTTGAGGTAACTATATTACAGGTAAACTCAAGTGGAGACATTGATGTTGAGGAGCTTGAAGAAGTGTTGAGAGATGATTCGATTGCTGTTATTTGCATGCTGGCAAACAACGAAACGGGTAAGGTTATGCCTATTGCTAATATTTCAGAAATAGCTAAAAAGTTTGGGGCTTTGCTTGTTTGTGATGCTACCCAGGCGGTAGGAAAGATGAGGGTGGACGTAAATGATCTAGGGGTTGATTTATTAGCTATTTCAGCTCATAAGTTCTATGGTCCCAAGGGAGTAGGAGCGCTTTACATAAGAAGAAAAAATCCAAGAGTTAAATTGAGTCCCATTACTTTTGGTGGAGGTCATGAATCAGGTTTAAGGCCTGGAACGCTAGCTTTACCAACTATTGTTGGTTTAGGAAAGGCGGCAGAATTAAGTATTAGAGATCTTGATATTCGGAAGAAGAAAATGCTTAGCAATAGAGTTCTTTTTGAAAAAGAATTAGCAGCAAGTTCAAGAATTAAATTTAACCTTTCAGGTGATGATAGGTTACCAAATACCATTAATTTCAGAATTGAAGGCCAAAAAGCAGATACCTTTTTCTCCAAGCTTCCTCTTTTGTCTTTTTCCTCAGGATCGGCTTGCACTTCAGCCATACCAGAGCCATCGCACGTTTTAAAAGCAATGGGCTTAAGTACAGTTCAAGCTTTAGAAAGCTTTAGAATCAGCATTGGAGTTTCTACCACTGAGGCAGAAATAAAAAAAGCTGCTACAATGATATTGCAGCAGCTTTGATTTTGATTTTGATTTTGGGAAATATTACATCACTTTCGACAAGAACCGAATAAGTTCTTGGCGAAGTTCATTGAACATTTTTTCGAAGGTAGCCATTGCATCAGCATGTTCAGGATGAACTTGTGCTCTTCTGTGATCTGAGGCCACTGGATTTGCCTTTATCAATTCGGCAAGCTCGTTTTCATGCTTTTTTATATCATGTTCAAGCTGATCTAGAGTGCTCGTTTGAATAATCAATTGGTTTTGAAAGTGCTCCACCTGAACTAAAACGTCTTTCCCCGTATTTTTTGAAGCAATTTCTTCAATTCGGTTTTGCATGATTTTAACTTCATCGCGATAAAACGCAGTGGTATTAAGCCATTCTCTATGTTCTCTGTGTTGATCTATTATTAATGCTGTTTCCATAGTCTTTATTTTGTTCTACAAAGGTTCATAGTTTATCATGTTAAAACTATGATAAAAATCAGTAATCATCCTAAATTGATCAAGTGAAATTGGAAACTTGTTTTTCGAGCTAAAGAATAGTCTTGGCGCATTTGATTTAAATGAGTTATAAATCTAAAATCAAAAATTATGGCTTACAGTGAATATCTCGCAGAACGAATTCGTAATCGTTTGCTGAGTAGAGGAAAGCTTGTTGAGAAAAGAATGATGGGAGCACTTATTTTTATGCTCAATGATAAAATGTGTCTTGGCGCTAGCATTGATAAAACAACTTCTTCTGATAGACTAATGGTAAGAGTCGGCAAAAAAGCTTATCCGTTTTTAGTTCATGTTAAAGGTAGCAAGCCTATGGATTTTAAGGGCACAAAAGCCTTAAGCGGATTCTTATACGTTGATCCTGAAGGATTTGATAGTGAAGCAGATCTTGATTTTTGGGTTGATCGTGCTTTGGAGTTCAATAAGGATTTAATCTAAGAGAAAAACTTGTAGATCAGCCACGCGGCAATTGCAAGAAAGATAATTCCTGAAATTCTGTGGAATAATGTTATTGCTTTAGGGTTGAGAAATCGCTTGAGTTTTCTTGCCGCATAAATCTTTCCCAAATCAATTACAAAATAGGAAACTAGGGTGGAAATGAAAAAAGTGAGAATCATCTTCATATTTCCATCATATCCTCCGGCAACAGCCGGAACAGCGCCAAACCAAATTAAAAATACTGAAGGATTAAGAAAGTTTATACCTAAACCTTTTAGGAATAAGGCCCCTGGTTTCATTACAATTACTTTTTCCAGCTCTAGATCTCCTGCTTCTTCAGGACTATTTCCCTTTTTGGGATTAAGAATAAGCACCAATCCGAAAATAATCAGGATTGCTGCCCCTAGCATGGTAGTCCAAAACTTGATGGCTTGTTTTTGAAAATCGATATGTATTCCAAGAGAAAAAATAAGAAGCATTGCCAAAATGATAATGATTAAATCACTTAACAATACTCCAGCATCAAAAATCAATGATTCTCTCCAGCCTTTATCTATGCTAGTTTGGATTAAAACGAAAAAAACTGGACCGAACGAAAAGCTCAAGCCTAATCCCATTATAAAACCATTCCAGATAGCTCCCTCCATCAGGCTTCACTCATTTTTATAAAGTTTTCCCAATGATTGAGTTGATCTTTCTTTAAAACCCGAGGGAATTTATTTTGTCCCCCTTCTTTACCAATCGATCTCATCCAGTCATAAAATGTCTCAACGGGAAGAATTTCTAAATGCATTTCTTTTAGTGCTGATCTTCTTTCAACAGTATAATCGTCATTGAGCAGCTTCAATGCATCATCAAGCTTGAGTCGAAACTCTTCAGTTTCTACTTTATCATTTGTTCCAATAAACCACTTATGCCTGAATATTCCGTCTTCAATTTCTCCTGCAACGCAAAACTCAGGGACACATACTTCAAGCTCTTCGGCCACATTCATAACAGCATGATTCATATTATCAACGCTGAGGTGCTCACCACAAATACTTAAGTAATGTTTAGTCCTTCCAGTAATGATGATTTCACATTGTTCTCTATCAGTAAACCGGATAGTATCTCCAATCATATACCTCCAAGCTCCCGCACAAGTAGAAAGTATTAAGGCATAATCAACACCTTCTTTTGCATCCTCAAGTGAAATAATCTGGGGGTCTTTCACCAAACTTCCATCAATATTAAAATTACGCTCATTAAATGGAATAAATTCGAAGAAGATACCATTGTTAAGTACCAGCTCCATCGAACTTTTGTCTTTATTACTTTGGTAAGCAATAAATCCTTCAGAAGCCAAATAGGTTTCGATATAGATTAATGGATGTGCTAGCAGCTTATCAAACCCTTTTTTGTAAGGTTCAAAAAAAACTCCTCCGTGAACATAGATCTTCAAGTTAGGCCATATATCGTGGATGGTATCCACTTTATAATGCTTAATAATTCGCTCAGTAACAATCTGTATCCATGCCGGTACCCCAACAATAATACCTATGTCCCAGTCTCTCGCTGATTTAACAATTTCTTCAAGTTTGGCTTCCCAATCTCTCTCTTTGGCAATTTTTTTCCCTGGCTTATAGTGTGCCTGAAACCAAAAAGGTATTTGAGTAAAATTAATGCCACTTAAATCACCTTCATAATAGCTTGATCTCCATTGCAAGTCGGTTGAACCGCCAAGCATAAATATTCCTTTTTCAAAGAGTTCAGGTGGTAGATCATAATACGCAAGAGATAAAATCTGGCGCACGCTGGTTCTTCTGATACTCCTGATCATTGCATTAGTAACAGGAATTTTTTTACTCGGAGCACCAGAAGTTCCAGAGCTTAGAGCAAAATACTGGACTTTTCCTGGCCAAGCAATATCTTCTTCTCCTTCCAAACTGCGATGCCACCAAGCATCATGTAGACTTTCATAACTAAAAATGGGAACTCGTTTCCTAAATGTAGCGTAAGGATCTGGCGTATGAAGGATTTCTTCAAAGCCATAATATTTTCCAAAAGCTGTGTTTTGAGCCCTTCTTAGAAGTTTAGTGAAAGTCTTCTCTTGTTTCTTTTCATGCGATTGGCGCCTTCTAACCTTTCTCAAGGTTGTTTGAAGGGTAAGTGCTCTCTTTATTGCTTTTCCTATAAACGCCATCTTCAATCCTTTAAGTCATACGAAGCAAAACAACCTCTTTTTCAGTAAGAAAGCGGAAATTTCCTCTCGGCAAGTCTTTCTTATTAAGTCCTGCAAAAAAGGTCCGGTCAAGCTTAACTACTTCGTATCCTAAATGCTCAAATATACGACGTACAATTCTGTTTTTTCCTGAATGTAATTCAATTCCAACTTCATTTTTATCTTTCCCTTCACCAGTCCAATCAATAGCATCTACTTCCGCCTTACCGTCCTCGAGCTCTAGGCCTTCCATAATTCTCTTCATATCAATTGCTTTGAGATTCTTGCTCAAAGTAACATGGTAAACTTTCTTTATCTCCTGGCTCGGGTGAGTTAGCTTTCTCGCCAATTCACCATCGTTTGTGAATAATAGCAAACCTGTGGTTGCTCTATCTAAACGCCCAACTGGGTAAAGTCTTTCCTTACAAGCCTTTTGAATTAGCTCCATTACTGTTTTACGACCTCCAGGATCATTCGCTGTAGTAATATAATCCTTTGGCTTATTGAGCAATAAATACCTTTTTACTTCTTTGCTTAAAGTTTCGTCACCATATTGAACCTTATCTGTTGCAGAAATTCTATGGCCCATTTCAGTGATAATCTTTCCATTGACTTTCACTGCTCCACTCTTAATAAGCTCATCGGCTTCTCTTCTTGAACAAATACCTGCATTAGAAATGTATTTGTTCAGTCGGATTTTTCCATCCTTATCTTCAAGCGTAGGTTCTTTTGTTTTTTTTGATTTATAGGTCCTTTTTTGTTTCCAGCTTGCAGGCACTTCATCCATCCATTCAGACCTGTCACCGCCTTTTCTTTCTGGAGATGAATGCTCTGATTTTTCGAAACGTGCTGGTTTTATTGGACGTTTGAGCGGTCTGTCATCTTTTTCGTAATCGCGAAAGCCTGACTTTTTCTCGCCTTTTTCTGCGTCATCCTCAGAACGAGGTTTTCTTTCAGGGCGTTTTTCAAATTTATCGCCTTTGTCGTAAGGTTTTGAGAAACTAGGCTTTTCCTCCCAAGGCTTAGGTTTGTCGGTATCTCTTTCAAACCTCTTTTCACTTGTGCGAGGTCTTCTTCCTGGCTTTTTATCTTCGAAACTATCTTCCTTTTTATCCCTTGAATAAGGTTTCGCTGGCCTATCGGAGTATGATTCTCTTTTTTTAGGATATGCCGAATCTTCTGACTTTTTCTTAAAGTCCTCGCCGTCTTTATCTCTTGAATATGGTTTGACTGGTCTATCAGAATTGGATTCTCTTTTTTTAGGGTAATCAGAATCACCACTTCTTTTCTTGAAATCACCCCCGTCTTTCTCCCTTGAGTAAGATTTTGCAGGTCGATTTTCAGAAGATTCTTCCTTCTTAGGAAACGATGAATCTCCAATCACTTTTTTAAAGCCGCCTCCTTCTTTCTTCAGATTTCTTCTTCCGTCTTTTCTTTCTTTTTTCTCATAAGGCTGATCACTATCGTCCTTGAACGATTTGGATGGCTTATCGAAACTATCATCGTCGGAACTTTTCCGTCTTGCAGGTCTAGTTCCTTTGTCAGAAGTATTGTCACCTTCGGTTCTCGGAGTGAAGCTAAACTTCTTGGCTCCTGAACTCACAGGCTTTATTTCAGAAAATTCTTCTGCTGAAACTTCTTTTTTAGCCTTTTTCACTGGCTCTTGATCTTTTTCTGAACTTTTGCGAGGTTCACTGTCGGCACGTTTGGCCATAATTTCTTAAATATTAAACCGCAAAAGTAACCATATTTCAAGGATTTAATCAAAAGGACTGAAGGCATACGGAATATGCTGAATCTCAAAGGTTGATTTATTTAGAATAATAGAAATAATATCGAATCTTGTTTCTAAATGACTGTTCTTGTTAATTATATAAGATTCAGTTGCTTGGACCAAATTTCTTTGTTTCCTTAAGTTGATTGATTCTTCTGGGTTGCCAAATACTCGGGAGCTTCTTGTTTTTACTTCGATAATCACAAGCATTCCGTCTTTTTTCGCAATAACATCAATCTCTTCAAATCTGCTTTTCCAGTTTCTCTCAAGAATCTCAAACTTATTTTTTTCAAGCCATTCCACCGCTAGGTCTTCACCCTTAATTCCTAATTCATTATGTGCTGCCATCCATTATTCATTTTCAAAAAATTGACCATCCACAAATCAAATTAAAATATTTCAAAGGGTATCCAACTTGTTGACAATTGGGGTTCTGATAATTCTAAATATAGAATTCATGAAATTAAAGAATCAGGCTACTGAGAATAGGGAGAACACGGCTAAAATGATAAGTATAACAACCAGGAAAATCATACTTACTGCTAATACGCCAATGGATTTTAAGCTAGAGATAAAAAGTGATTCTGAATACATCTTCTTATGAGCAACAAAAAAGTAGACGGGGAAAACAAGCAACGATCCGAAAATGGATAAGAATATTAGTGAATCGGCAATTGTTTCTGTGGCAATTACTTTAAATGAACTCAAAATATTGAAGATTGAAACGATCAACAGTAGGAAGGAGAAAAGGTGAATAGTAAAGATGGCATGGTCAAAATAATACCATTTTTTTCTGAGATGGAACAACATCAGAATAAGCGCAAATATTGGCATAATGATAAATAATGCCTTGGCAATATTTTTAGAAAGTGAACTGAAAAAACGATCGGCTAATTCAAATGGATTTCTCTTGCTTAATTCAATCATCTTCTTTTCTGCCCACAAATCCAAACCTTTAAGTCGTTTCTCTTTTTCTAAAGTTAATTGAAAGTCATCCAGTTCTTTGACTGACGAATATTCTACTGGAATCCAAATGCTCCAGCCATAGTTGCCCTTGAAGAAAGAGAAACTCTCAGACAAGTTGCTATCTGCCGCCAGAGACATGCTTTTCTTTTCTTCATAGCTGAGTGAATTATCAGAATTGGTTGATGGCAAAATGTATGGAAGAAAAAACGTAACAAAACTTATAAATATGTATAACCTAACGGGTGGTACATATTTCATTCTTTTTCCTGAAAGAAACTCTTTGGTTAAAAAGGCAGGCTTAAGGAGAAGGAATCGTATAGTCTTCCAAAACTTACCTTCATAATGGGTTATGTCCTCAAAAAAGTGATAGACTAAATGCGAAACGCTTTGTTGGCTAACAACATTTTCTTGACCGCAATGCCCGCAAAAGCGCCCCTGAACTGTCTCGCCACAATTCAAACAATCGTTTTCTTCTCTTAAATGTTTTGACGATGACATGGAGATAAGTAAAGGCTCAAAATAAAGCATTTTCTTAATATTCAATTGTGGCAGTAATACTTTCTCTAAGCCTTCCAATCGACCTGATTGAATTGATTAACTTGCGGCGCAAAATTTCTGACATTGAATTCTCCTAAAAGATATACTGTTACAGCCGCGCTTCCTTATGCAAACGGACCTGTACATATTGGTCATCTCGCTGGATGCTACATCCCTGCCGATATCTATTGTCGTTTTCTTCGCTTAACTGGTGAGGATGTGCTTTTTATTTGCGGGTCTGATGAGCATGGCGTTCCAATTACTTTAAAAGCGAGAGATCTTGGAATTAGTCCTCAGGAAGTGGTTGATAAGTACCATGAAATGATGAAGAAATCGTTTCTTGATTTTGGAATTACTTTCGATCATTACTCAAGAACATCTTCTGCGATACATAAAGAAACAGCTCAGGAATTTTTTAGGAATCTTTATGATAAGGGCGATTTCAATGAGCAGGTAACTGAACAGTATTACGATGAAAAAGAGCAGACTTTTCTTGCTGATAGATATATTGTTGGAACCTGTCCTAATTGTGGAAATGAAAATGCTTATGGCGATCAATGCGAAAAGTGCGGGAAGTCATTGAGTCCATCAGATTTAATCAATCCAAAATCTAAATTAAGCGGATTGGTTCCTATCAAAAAATCTACTAAACACTGGTTTTTACCTTTAGATAAATATCAGAAACAGTGGCTGGAAGAATGGGTAAATACCAAAAATAATTCCTGGAAATCGAATGTTTACGGTCAGTGCAAATCATGGCTCGATCAGGGACTGCAACCGCGCGCTATTACTAGAGATTTAGATTGGGGTGTGCCTGTTCCCCTGCCGGGGGAAGAAGGGAAAGTTCTTTATGTCTGGTTTGATGCTCCTATTGGTTATATTTCCGCTTCGCGGGAATGGTCTGATAGTTCTGGTAAAGATTGGAAGCCCTATTGGCAGGACAATGACTCTAAGCTGGTTCACTTTATTGGAAAGGATAATATCGTTTTTCATTGCCTCATTTTTCCAGCTATCCTAAAAGCGCACGGTGATTATATTTTACCTGATAATGTGCCAGCTAACGAATTTTTAAATCTGGAAGGAGATAAAATTTCCACTTCTAGAAACTGGGCAGTTTGGTTACATGAATATCTTGAAGAATTTCCTAAAAGACAGGATGAACTGCGTTATGTGCTCACATCCATCGCTCCAGAAACAAAAGACAGCGATTTTTCATGGAAAGATTATCAAACCCGTGTAAATAGCGAGCTTGCCGATATACTTGGTAATTTCGTTAATCGTGTCATGGTGCTCACGCATAAGTATTTCAACGGTATAGTTCCTACATCTGAGTTCATCCCCGATAGGGAAGTCGAAAATACGGCAAGTCAGATTTATGAGAAACTGCCAGAATTAATACATAATTATAATTTTAGACAGGCCCAATTTGAAGCTTTGAATTTAGCCAGAGCAGGCAATAAATACCTCGCAGATGCTCAACCTTGGAAGTTGAATCTTGAAACCGATAGAGCAGAAGTTGAGAGAATTATTGCTTATAGTATCGATATAACTTCTCGTTTATCTATCGCTCTTGCTCCTTTTATTCCTGCTGCTTCGGCTAAGGTTAGAAGAATGCTTTGTTTGCCAGAACACTTCGTATGGAGTGATTTCTTAATCAGTCATCTCCCGAAGGGACATAAGATTTCTCATCCTGAAATACTATTTAAAAAGATAGAAGATTCTGAAATCGAAGTGCAACTTCAAAAGCTAGAATCATCCAGACAAATCAATACTCCCATATCAAAACATACTGCTGTGAAAGACTCAATCACATATGACGAATTCATGAAAATGGATATTCGTGTAGGAACCATTCTTGAAGCCGAAAAAGTTGAAAAAGCGGATAAACTCCTAAAATTAAAAGTAGATACTGGAGTAGATCAAAGGACTGTTGTTTCAGGTATAGCTGAGCATTTTAAACCAGAAGATATCATTGGTCAACAAGTTTCTGTTCTTCTGAACCTAGAGCCTCGCAAAATTAGAGGTATTGAATCAAATGGAATGATTCTTATGGCAGAAGACAAAGAAGGTAAACTGTATTTTGTTAAACCAGGAAGTGCAATTGACCCAGGAGCCGAAGTAAGATAGAAATAAGTGGATGGAGGTAGTTGTTATGATAAACTAGTCTGAATTTATTTAACAGTTACCACTCTTAAATTTGATGAATTGGAAGGTTTGTCAATATTGTTTTCTTGAGGAATTTAGAGCAATCAATGACACTCATAGTGAAAGCAAAATTCAAAAGCCTCTCACTATTTGAGTTTCAATCCAAGTTTCCTGATGATGAAAGCTGTTCTGCATATTTGGCTGATTTAAAATGGTCAGACGGATATTCCTGTCGCAGATGTAAAAACACTGTTTTGTCAAGGAGTTCGACTACATGAGCGCCAATGCGCAGTTTGCCGCCATTTAGAGTCACCAACAGCTGAGAAACTTTTCCATAAATACATTTTCTCACTCTTGAAAGCATTCTATTGTGTTTATTGCATCTCAGCTAGTACAAAAGGCATAAGTAGCATAGAGCGGAGTCTTAAGCTTGATCTGTGCCACGGCACCTGATGGCTTTTCAAACAAAAAGTAATGAAAGCTATGAAGAGTAGTAAGTTTTTTCCGAGGCAGGAAAAATTGAAGTTGAGGAAACATATGTTGGAGGCCATGAGGACCAAGCAATTGGACGAAATGAGGGTAAAAAGAAGCTGGTAGTTTTAGCTGTAGAGAAAAAGGAAGGAGTATTTTCAAGCTTTTATGGTCGAGTAATTGAGAAACTGCTAGCAAGAAGAATTTGAGTGATTTGATAAAAGATTATTGAATTAGGCGGTTTGCTAATATAATTAATTAGCTGTAAATTAGTGCTTT
>JBBEBC010000089.1:0-23688 GCA_040882555.1 Bacteroidia bacterium | reverse complement strand
AATGACAAATATTGCAATCAGTTTATTTGTCGGGAAATTTGTCGGTGTTGCGTTATTCTCTTATTTAGGTATAAAGTCTGGAATTGCAGAGTTGCCTTCAGGTATAAACTTTAAACAAATAATAGGTATTTCAGCTATTGCGGGAGTGGGTTTTACAATGTCAATTTTTATAGATAATTTGGCTTTTACAGGAGATTTAATCAGTATAAACTCTGTTAAAGTGGGAGTTATTATTGGATCATTAGTCTCTGGAGTAGTAGGCTACATTATTCTAAAGTTAGCAAGCTCCAAGTAATGATTCTTGCTCAAAATTCAATTAAACAAGGCTCTTCAATTAAGATATATTGATAATGGTTAAAGCCGATAGTGCGACATTCTATTTTACCTTGCATAAACAAGTAAATTCGAAAAACACATTTCCTTATTAATTAATAACTAGTCAGAATTGCTTCACTACCTTACAAGTTTTAAACTTGAAACGGTCTATCCAAATGATAAAATAATTCTTTTCAATGCTTTCAAATAAAATAGAAATAGAAGGTTTGACCACTGAGCAAGTAAGGCTTGCAAGGGAAAAGTTTGGACGCAGTACATTAGATTACAAGCAAGAAAACACAGTTTTAGATGCAATGATAAAATTGGCGAAAGAGCCAATGATTATCTTGTTGGTTTTAGCAGCGCTAATCTATTTTATCAGTGGTGAGATAGGTGATGCTATTTTTCTGCTTTCAGCCATATTACTAGTTTCAGCCATTTCCTTATTCCAGGATTCAAGAAGCCGTAATGCTTTACAAAAGCTGAAAAATCTTAGTCAAGCCAATTGTAAAGTAATTAGGAATGGAGTTACACTAGAAATAAAAAGCGAAGATTTAGTAGTCGGAGATAGCTTAATTGTTGAAGAAGGAACTTCAATTACAGCCGATGGAAACATAATCCATTCAAATGACTTTTCAGTGGATGAATCCATACTTACAGGTGAATCATTTCCTGTTTTTAAGGATAAGTCTAAAGAAGATAATTCAGTTTTCAAAGGAACAACTGTTGCAAGTGGATTGGCTATAGTAACAATTACAAGTATTGGCAATAAAACTAAACTAGGGCGAATTGGTGAAAGCTTAGAAAGTATCCAGGAAGAAAAAACTCCTCTTGAGACCCAGATAAATAACTTCATTAAAAAGTTAGTTATAGCCGGAGCTATAGTTTTCTTTGTGGTATGGGCTATTAATTATAGTCGTTCTTATGATTTGATGGATAGTCTTCTGAAAGCGCTCACATTAGCAATGAGCATTTTGCCTGAAGAAATACCAATGGCATTCACCACTTTTATGGCAATTGGTGCTTGGCGTTTAATGAAAATGGGGATTGTTGTTAAGCAAATGAAAACGGTTGAAACCTTAGGCTCTGCTACAGTTATATGCACAGATAAGACAGGAACCATCACCGAAAATAAAATGAGCTTGGCTAAAGTGTTTTCGCTCAAGTCACAGAATATCGCTGATCCTGATGCTGCTAATGAAGATGAAAAGGAATTAATAAAAATAGCTATGTGGGCAAGCGAGCCTATTCCTTTTGATCCCATGGAAATAGCCTTGCATAAGGCATATACTGATTTGCATGAGAAAGATGATCGTCCTGATTTTAAATTGGTTCATGAATACCCATTAGATGGCAAGCCTCCAATGATGACGCATGTTTTTGAAAATGGTTTGGGTAATAGAATTATTGCAGCCAAAGGGGCACCCGAGGCATTGATGCATGTCGCTAATTTGTCTGCCGAAGAAAAAACACAAGTTGAATTAGCTATAAAATCAATAACTAGCGAGGGATATCGGGTTTTAGGTGTTGGCAATTGTGAATTTGCAGACAGTAACTTTCCCAAGACTCAACAAGAGCTAAATTTTAATTTTAAAGGAATTATAGCCTTCTATGATCCGCCAAAACAAAACATAGGAGTCGTATTAAATCATTTTTATAAAGCTGGTATTTCGGTGAAAATTATCACTGGCGATAATGCAGAAACAACAAGAGCTATTGCTAAGCAAATTGGATTTAAAGGTTTTGAAAATAGCCTTACAGGCGATCAACTTATGAAACTTTCAGATGAAGAGTTGAAAGAAAAAGTGATGCAGACCAATATTTTCACTCGAATGTTTCCCGAAGCAAAATTGAGGATCATTAACTCCCTAAAGCAGCAAAATCAGATAGTGGCGATGACAGGTGATGGAGTAAATGACGGTCCAGCTTTAAAAGCTGCACATATTGGCATTGCCATGGGAAAAAAAGGGACTGAAATAGCAAAACAAGCCGCATCTCTCATTTTACTAGAAGATGATTTATCAAAAATGGTTGATGCTGTAGCGATGGGAAGGAGAATATATACGAACCTGAAAAAAGCAATTCAATATATCATCTCGATTCATATACCAATAATCCTGACAGTCTTTATTCCATTAGCTTTAGGTTGGATTTATCCAAATATTTTCTCGCCTGTTCACATCATTTTTTTAGAATTAATTATGGGCCCAACGTGCTCTATTATTTTTGAAAATGAACCTATGGAGAAAAATACTATGTCGCAAAATCCTCGACCATTTACTTCGACTTTTTTTAATTATAAAGAGCTAACAACAAGCATAATTCAAGGATTGGCAATTACAGCCGCAACCTTATTTGTATATCAATATTCTGTTCACCAGTCCTTTGGTGAAGCGCATACTAGAGCTATGGTATTCACTGTTTTAATAGCTGCTAATATCTTTTTAACGCTAGAGAATCGCTCTTTCTACTATTCAATATTTACGACATTGAAATACAAAAACAATTTAGTATTACTTATTATTGGCATCACCGTTTTAGTGACAGGTCTATTATTGTTTGTTCCACCATTAACGAGATTCTTTGAATTTGAATCTCTCAGTTTGTTTCAATTAATAACGTGCATCGCAATTGGATTTGTCTCAGTGATATGGTACGAATTTGTGAAAATTGTTAAAAGATTACAAAGCGGGGTAAGCATTAAAATGCCTAGTTAAATAAACAGGTGTTGCTGCTTGTACATTTATACACTTTCTACTGATTCAAATATTGTCGTCGAAACTGAAATATTTGGGGATATAAGTCATGACGTATCATTTATCAGCTCTTTAATTTCATTTATCACTTGATTAAAATAATCACTTGTTGCTTCAATTATCATTAGTAAATTCGTGCAATCATTGACCGAATATGTATTTTATTGCATGTTTGGAAAAGCAATAGATCTCAATTAATTATAGAGAATGAGTAAACTACAAAACTATATCAACGGACATTGGATAGAAGGGCAGGGCGAAGGCGTTCCTCTTATCGATGCTATTACAGGAGAAGTTATCACCCACGCATCAGCCGAAGGCTTAAATTTTGGCGAAATTCTTCATTTTGGTAGAACAACTGGAGGTGATAAATTACGTAAAATGACCTTTCAGGAAAGGGGTAATATGCTGAAAAAATTAGCACTTTATCTTAATAAACGTAAGGAGCAATTTTATGAAGTAAGTTATAGGACAGGAGCAACCAGAATCGATAGCTGGATTGATATTGAAGGTGGTTTTGGGAATTTATTCGCTAATGCTTCATTAAGAAAGTTATTTCCTAATCAGCCATATGATGTTGAAGGAGAGCCAATTGACTTATCTCGTGGAGGAAGGTTCATGGCTCATCATATTTTGGTGCCAAAGCTCGGAGTAGCCGTGCACATCAATGCATTTAATTTCCCCGTTTGGGGGATGCTTGAAAAATGCGCTGTTAATTGGATGGCTGGTGTTCCGGCGGTTGTTAAACCAGCAACATCCACATCTTACCTCACAGAAGCGGTTGTTCGTGAAATTATTCAATCTGGTATTTTACCTGAAGGTGCACTTCAGCTTATTTGTGGCTCCGCTGGAGATATGCTTAACTATGTTGAAAACCAGGATGTTGTAACTTTTACTGGCTCTGCTTCAACGGGTAGAAAATTAAAAGCGCATCCTAGAATAATAAATGAATCTGTGCCATTTAATATGGAAGCCGATTCTCTCAATTGCTCTGTCTTAGGCGAAGATGCTTCACCTGGAACACCCGAATTCGATTTGTTTATTTCTCAGGCAAGGTCTGAAATTACAGTCAAGTGCGGACAAAAGTGTACAGCAATACGACGATTAATTGTAACTGAAAAATACATTGAAGACGTCCAGATTGCCTTAGGCAAATCATTATCAAAAGTATCTGTTGGTGATCCACGTTTGAAGGAAGTCAGAATGGGCTCGTTGGTAAGTCGTGAACAAGTAAAAGAGGTGAAAGATCGTATAGCTGAAATATGCCAAACAGCTACTTTGGTATTTGGCAATATTGACCAGATTGAAACTGTTGGAGCAGATTCTGCAAAAGGAGCATTTATTTCGCCTATCCTACTCCGCGAAGATCATCCGTTTAAAAATCTTGCAGTCCATGAAGTTGAGGCTTTTGGACCAGTTTCTACTATCCTTCCATACAAATCGATGGATGAAGCAGTTACACTTTCTAGGATGGGTAAAGGCTCATTAGTTTCGTCTATCGTTACGAATAGTGATCAATTCGCAAAGGAATATGTCGTTCAAGCAGCTACACATCACGGTCGAATCCTCGTTTTAAATCGCGAAAACGGAAAGCAAAGTACTGGTCACGGTTCTCCTCTGCCTTTGCTAGTTCACGGTGGACCAGGTCGCGCCGGAGGCGGAGAAGAAATGGGAGGCATCAGAGGTATCCGTCATTATATGCAACGTTGCGCTATTCAAGGAAGTCCCACTACGTTAACAGAAATCACGGGAATCTATCAGCCGAAATGCGCATATAAAGAGGCTGAACAACATCCATTTAAATACCATTGGGAAGATATTCAGCCGGGCATGTCACTTAAAACTCACAAACGAACTGTCACCGATACTGATATTATAAATTTCGCCAACGTAAGTTGGGATCATTTTTATGCGCATACCGACATAACTTCTCTGAAAGGAAGCATTTTTGAAAAACGTACAGCTCACGGGTATTTTATTCTTTCCGCTGCCGCGGGATTATTTGTCTATCCGGGAAAAGGACCTGTAGCTGCAAATTATGGACTCGAGGATTGCCGTTTCACGCGTCCGATTTACCATAACGATACCATTTATGTGCGTCTTACTTGCAAGCAAAAAATTGAGCGAGACAGTGTAGGTGAGGAAATTCCTTGTGGAATAGTAAAATGGTTTGTTGAAGTTTTTGACCAAGAAGACGAGCTGGTTGCTGTTGCAACTATACTAACGATGGTTCAAAAGAAAAATCCATTGGTTCAGATAAATCGCTCAAATATTGAAAGCTATTTAGCAAAGCTCAATGAGTCAAATAAACCTGCTTGGGGTGTAATGTCGGCTCAGAATCTAGTTGAACATATTGAGCAATCATTTAAGTATGCTGCTGGTGAAGATCAAGATTTTGAAATTGCTACACCTGAAAAATATTTGGAGAAAACACGGGAGATTATTTTCAATTACAAGCCTATGCCTCGTAATTTTAACCATCCTCATTTAACCGCAGAAAAACCTGCTAATTTGGTGCATGACGACTTAGCATCTGCCAAAGTCAAGCTTTTGGAGGCTTGGGATAAATTTGATGCTTATTTCAAGGACAATCCTGATAAAAGGACTAAGAATGCTGTATTTGGCTGGATGGATAAATTCGAATGGGATCTCTTAAATGTGAAACACTTAAATCATCATTTTGAACAATTTGGATTATTAGATTAAAAGTAAATCATGACTGAAGCACACGTTAAGTATCATATTGAAAATCAAGTTGCTGTAATAGAATTTTATCATCCAGAGCACAATTCTCTGCCAAGTGATATTCTTTCTCAATTAGCTGATTCAATTACCGCAGTGGGTAAAATGAAAGAGGTAATTGTGATTGTTTTAAAAAGTGGCGGAGATCGTACTTTTTGCGCAGGTGCAAGCTTTAAAGAGCTAATAAATATTGACAATGCTGAAGACGGAAGGGCCTTTTTCTCTGGCTTTGCCAATGTGATAAATGCCATGCGAAAATGTCCCAAATTCATTATTGGTCGCATACAAGGTAAAACAGTAGGAGGAGGTGTTGGTCTAGCAGCTGCCTGTGATTACGCTATGGCAACTAAGTTCGCATCTATCAAACTCAGCGAACTTAATATTGGAATTGGTCCATTTGTAGTAAGTCCAGCTATTGAACGCAAGATGGGTGTCGCTGCAACTTCTCAAATTGCAATTGATGCAAATACCTTTTACGATGCCCGCTGGGCGATGGACAAAGGATTATTTGCCGGAGTTTTTGAAACTATTGAAGAGCTTGATGAGAATGTCCAAAGTTTTGCCGAACACCTCTGCACGTATAATCCAGAATCTATGCTAGAAATGAAGAAGGTTTTTTGGCGAGGTACAGATGATTGGGATGGTTTATTGGCCGAGAGGGCTGCCATTAGCGGCCGATTAGTGCTGAGTGATTTCACAAGAAATACATTGGCCCGATTTAAAGAAAAAGCATGATTTACTCTTTTCAAGGATTTATTCCTGTAATACATGAATCTAGTTTCATTCATCCTTTAGCAGCTGTTACAGGGAATGTAATTATTGGTAAAGATGTTTACGTTGGACCAGGTGCAGCAATTCGTGGAGATTGGGGAGAAATTATTATTGAAGATGGATGCAATATTCAGGAAAATTGCACAGTTCACATGTTTCCCGGTAAGACAATTGTTTTTAAAAAGGGCGCTCATGTTGGTCATGGAGCAATTATTCATGGAGCAAATCTGGGTGAGAATTGCCTAATCGGGATGAATGCTGTCGTAATGGATGATGCTGAGGTTGGTGCTGGTTGTATTATTGGAGCTTTGTGTTTTGTCCCTGCGGGGATGAAAATACCTGAAAGGAAGGTAGTAGTGGGTAATCCTGCCAAAATCATCAAAGAGGTTAATGACGAAATGTTAGAATGGAAAACAGCAGGAACTAAGCTTTATCAAAGACTTCCGTCTGATTGTTTCGAAAGTCTGAAAGAAGTGCAAGCACTTAGGGAAATTCCAGAAAATAGACCTGTGCAAGAATCTTTTTATGATACACTAAATTCATTTAAGAGTAAAAATAAAGATGATCCTTTTGCCACTAAGGAATAATCTACTGGGAAAATAATATTACTAAAAAGGGCAAAGGTTTAGTCAAATTTTATTGGAATTACATTATGCACTACAAACATATTGAAGAATCGCAACTCGTTATGACTCAGCTAATGCTGCCGTCATATTCTAATTTCAGAGGATATATTCATGGCGGTTACGTGCTTAGTTTAATGGATCAAGTGGCATTTGCTTGCTCTTCGAAGCATTCTGGTCATTTTTGTGTGACAGCCTCAGTAAATAAAGTCGATTTTCTCACTCCAATTGAGGTTGGCGACCTATTAACTTTGAAAGCATCGGTTAATTATACAGGACGAACATCAATGGTTGTAGGGTTAAGAGTGGAGTCTGAAAACATTAAAACAGGCATTATAAAACATTGTAATTCTTCATATTTTACTATGGTAGCTAAAGATGATGAAGGGAAAAGCGTGTCCGTTCCTGGGCTTATTTTAAATTCAGAAGAAAGTGTTAGACGATTTGTTAGGAGTATTTCAAGACAAAATCAAGCAAAAAAACGCAGTGAAATCTTCAATGTCGCAGAATTCAAACTGAAGGATCATCTTAAGGAAATGGAGAATCAGAATGCCCGACTTGAATTATAAAAAGCAATCTGAGAACTGTTAACAATAAAGCTTCAAGACAATTAAAAGAATTTATTCGCTTTATTCTTGAATATTATGTGCCTTCTGTGTGCTTGTAAAAATAACAGCCTTATCACTTGACATTTCTTTAATTAGCCTATCATTGTGAGTTTTTTGAAAGAAAAAATAAAAGCATAATTAAATTTTTATAAAGCTTATGGGGAGGTCAATTTTCAGGATATTTATGCTTTTCACCTTTTTGGTCTGGCATAATCAAAATCTTAAAGCTCAGTTTGTAACTATTACTGATGCGAATTTTGCAATCTGGTTAACTGATAATTACCCAAGCTGCATGAATGGATTCGACTTAGATACAACATGTTCAGAAATTATCTCTGAAACCTTCGTAAGTGTGGGTGGTTTGGATATTTCAGACCTGACAGGAATTCAATATTTCAACAATCTTGTAGTACTTGATTGCAGCACAAATCAATTATCTGGGCTTCCACCTTTGCCTAATTCAATTCAAACATTATTGTGCGATAATAATCAGCTATCATCACTGCCCATTTTACCGGAAGCTCTTGATCTTTTTTATTGCTCCCAAAACAACTTGATAAGTCTTCCAACATTGCCGTCACTTCTTACTGATTTTCAGTGCTTTGATAATCAGCTTACAAGTCTTCCTGAGCTACCTGAATCACTTCTTTATTTTGATTGTAGCAATAATCTTTTATCAGAAATCCCAACTTTACCATCATCTCTTATATGGCTTCAATGCAATATAAATTTATTGACAAGTCTCCCAGAATTACCTCAAACAATTCAGATTTTACTTTGCACAAATAATTCAATTACAGAGCTTCCAGTATTATCTAGTTCACTGGAAACCTTGGATTGTTCAAATAATCTTTTGACCGCACTGCCCGATTTACAATCGACTTTAGCTTTAACATGTGATAACAATCAACTATTCTCTCTTCCAGCTTTACCAGCTCAGTTGTATTCATTGATTTGTAATAACAACCAGCTAAATGGTTTACCAACTTTACCCGATGGAATTCAATGGCTGCAATGCAGTAACAATAACATTTCATGTTTCCCGATCATTCCTGAAAGTATTGGATTTTCTCCAGTCAACTTTAATATTTCTAATAATCCCTTCATCTGTCTACCTAATTACATTCCAGCCATGGGAGCTGAGTTTCTATCTATTCCTCTTTGTATTACAGGCAATGACAATGGTTGCGATGGTTCCAACAATTTAGGTATTGTTGGCAAGATTTATCAAGACGAAAATAGCAATTGCGAATTAGATGTTGACGATAACCTACATCAAAATGTTCAAATTAAACTTTACAATACAATTACGGAAGATTATGTATTCACCAATTCGGCTATTAATGGACTCTACAGCTTCTCAGAAAATCCCGGAATCTTTCTTATTTCCATAGACACTTTAAACACCCCATACACTGTAAATTGCGTTACTCCTGGGATGGATAGCACGGTAGTTTTAACTTCAACCACACCATTGGTAAGTGATATCAACTTTGATATTAAATGCAAAGAAGGTCTTGATTTAAATGTACAGTCCATTGTGCATCAAAACGCATTAATATTTCCAGGTCTCCAACACACGCTGCAAGTAATGGTAGGAGGCTCAAGTCATTGGTATGGCCTTGATTGTGCAACAGGAACAAGCGGGCAAGTTACGATTGTAGTTGATGGTCCTATTTCATTCGATGGAGTGGCTCCAGGAGCTCTTACACCACAAGTTAATGGAAATATTTTTACATATGAAATTGCTGACTTTGCTCAAGTTAATAATGCGAGCGATTTCCTCTTATTCTTTCTTGTAGATACAACAGCTCAAAATGGTGATCTTATTTGTGTCACGGCAGAAGTTACTTCAACTGACTCTGAGATCAATTCATCTAACAATGTTTTAGAATACTGTTACTCAGTGGTTAATTCTTATGATCCCAATTACAAAGAAGTTTACCCAGTTGATGTATTACCCGGTTTTGAAGATTATTTTGTCTATACCATTCATTTTCAAAACCTGGGGACAGCGCCTGCAATTAATATTAGAGTTCTGGACACCCTTGACAATAATTTGAATTTGGAAACATTTGAAGTAATTAATTACAGCCACTTCAATACAGCCACACTTGCCAATGGAATAGTAAATTTCCGCTTTCCGAACATCTTTTTACCTGACAGTCTTAGTAATCCTGAAGGAAGTCAGGGCTTTGTACAATATAAAATAAAACCATTGTCTAATTTACCGGTAGGAACAGAAATAGAGAATACAGCACATATCTTTTTCGATTATAATCCTGCAATTATTACAAATACAACAGTGAACACTTATTTGAATGTTTTATCAAGCTTTGATTCTAATAAAAGTTTGCGTCTAGGCGTTCATCCAAACCCAAGTACAGGTGAAATATTTATCACAGACTTAGATAAGAACTTGAATTATTCTTTGATAATCAGTGATTTAAGTGGGCGGATTTTCAAAACAGAGAGAGTTTCAGGTAAAAGTCAGATTAATTGGCTTTTAAACGACTTGAAAAACGGAGTATATTTTATAACAGCATCCAGCGAATTTTCAAGTAAAACGGTCAAGCTCATTTTGACTAAGTAATTTGGCGATTGCCCTTGCTTTGTGAAGTTTGTCTTAAGAATTTCCACTTGTGTGGGATGTTTTTAAATGATTAACAAAGCTTTTACTTAAAGCTTATGTTTAAATTCGAAGGGAGTAAGACAAACCATTTTTTTGCTATTGCGTATAAAAACTCATTAATAACATCTTTTCTTAATTGAAAGTAATGAGCTTTGAGATTATGCTTTTATTAAAGATTAATCTTATTTTCGCAAAAGTTTTGCGGAATTGAAAATATTTTGCGTAAATTCTTTGGAATGTGTTCGTTTGCAGACGTAATCCATCTTCCGCGCATAGGCGAAAAAGAGTTTAAGCATCTCAAAATCAGAGTAAATGAAATATAATATCGGGGTAAGTAAAGCGGAGAAATCGAGAGTTGGCGAAGTGAATATCAATGAAGTCCCAATGGGAACTCAGTTTAGCGATCACATGTTCATTTGTGATTATAAGAACGAGGAGTGGGTTAATCCTAGAATAGAGCCTCTTGCTCCCATCGCTACTCACCCTTCTGCCATGGCACTCCACTATGGTCAAGCTATTTTCGAAGGTTTGAAAGCTACACTTGGAGCTGATGGAATTCCTGTATTATTTAGACCAGATCAAAATGCCGAGAGGCTTAATATAAGCGCAGAAAGAATGGCTATGCCTCATTTTCCTGAGGATTTGTTTGTTGAAGCTTTGAAAACATTCGTAAGTATAGAAAGACAGTGGGTTCCAGATGCAATAGGAAGTGCCTTATATCTACGTCCTTTTATGTATGCTGATGAAGCCTACACCGGAATGCGAGCAGCTACATCATACAAGTTCATCATTTTTGCCACTCCCGCTAGACCATTTTTCAGCAAGAGAATTAGACTTTATGCTGAAACAAAATACATCAGAGCAGCCAATGGAGGAACAGGAGAAGCAAAAGCTGCTGGAAACTACGCAGCTGCGATAAGACCAACGGAAATTGCTAAAGCAAATGGATATGATCAAGTGCTCTGGCTCGATGCTCATAACTTTGAGAATATTCTCGAAGTTGGGACTATGAACATTTTCTTCAAGATTAAAGGCAAATTCATTACCCCATCACTTGATGGATCTGTGCTTGCAGGTATTACTCGAAGTAGCGTGATAGAATTACTGCGGAGCAAAGGATTCTCAGTAACTGAACGAACGGTTTCTATGTTAGAAATTATAGAGGCATACGACAAAGGTACGCTTGAAGAAGCCTTTGGAACTGGCACCGCAGTTGGAATTGCTATGATTGATGAAATTGGCTATCAAGATCGTATCATTAAACTCCCGGCAGAAAATCCTGTGACAACAGACGTTAACGATACACTTGCCAAAATGAAACGAGGCTTGGCAGAAGACCCTTTCGGTTGGATTTTGCCGGTTATGAAAAACACGGTGATTTCGGCAAACTAATTCTAATATAGAAAGCCAAATACCCAAAGCGGAATCTTATTACCATTTCCTACCTCTATGTTATCTGGAATAACATAAGAGTGTTTTGATTTGCCCAGTTGTTTGGCAGTCTTTGACTTTCCACCAATTTCAAAGGTGTATTTAAAGTCAACTTTAAAATCACCAGCATTGATATATTCAACCTTATGATTGTATTGTAGCTGGTTCAAAAAGAAGCACTCACGTAAATGCCCTGTATTAGGCTTTTCAGAAGATAAAGCCCAATGCAAGTTAGGATTGTCGAGATATATCTTATCAGGTTTTTGTAATCGAGAAATTCCCTTCAAATCTTTATAAAGATTTGTTGTTAAACCTGCTTCATTTATATAATAAAGATAGCTTATGAATGTATTTCTATTTACTCCAATGCGCTCACTGAGCTTAGAAACATTTGGGACAAATGGAACGGACTCTGCTATGATTTGAAGTAATTGCTTTATTTTAAATATGTAACTAACATCTATATTCCTAAGTAGCGGCAGTTCAATGTGAAGGATGAGGCTAACTATTTCCTCAATTCTTTGATGATATAGACTTAATGACTCTCTGTAAAAGGGATAATAACCGCTTTTTAGATAATCATTAAAGTATTGAAGAGGTCTGATTTCAGATACTATTAGCTCTGCAATATCAACATGCTCTTCAATTAATGTTTCAAGGTCGGTTCTCCTGAAATCATAGCCAGTTTCCATTTTAAGGTATTCGCGAAACGATAACCCTTGTAAGTCATAAATAATTGCTCTTCTACTCAAATCTGCCCGCGCATTCAGAATTTCTAATAATGAAGAGCCGGTAAACACAACATTTAATTCTGAATAATCATCATAAATATTTTTTAACTCCTGCGACCAATTGGGATATTTATGCACTTCATCTAAAAACAAAAAACGCCCGCCCTGTTTGCTGAATTCATCAGCGAGACCTACAAGTGTATTTTTACTAAACCACAAATTATCGCAACTCGCATAAAGACCTTCATTTGAAGGCAAATCCATTAACTTTAATCGTTGAAGCAATAGTGTCGTTTTTCCAACACCTCTCCCGCCTTTCACCCCTAAAAGCCTAAGATCCCAATCTATGCCATACATCAAACTTCTGATATAACTTAGGTCACAATCTTTTAGCTTTTTCAGACTTCTTTCTTTGAGAATATCTAGGTTCATACAATGTTTTTATTTATCGCAAAAGATACAATTTGCTTATTAAACAAAACAAATATATTACATTATGCTTAGTATATACAGCAAAAATACATAAAATTGCTAAATATATTAAGCATTATATATGTTTTGATTCGTAGTCTACATGTAATCAGTGATATATAGCATTACTCATTGAGGTTTTTGTAATTTCAAGTTCATCTCTCTCAAATTGGTTTGAGCCTTGGATTTCTTATCTTCGCAGCCCTTATGCTGGATCCCGAAATTCTTAAGAAAGCTTTTGGTTACATGGCTACCGCTAAAGCTATGACTGAGCATTATGAAGCCAATTTTAAGGTGGTTTCTAAATATGTTCATGCTACTTCCCGGGGACACGAGGCTGTTCAAATAGCAATTGCAATGCAGCTTTTGTCTCAGGATTATGCTTTTCCTTATTATCGCGATGATGCGATGCTTCTCGGAATTGGCATGCAGCCTTATGATTTGATGTTGCAATTGATGGCTAAGCGAGATGATCCTTTTTCGGGAGGAAGGACTTACTACTGTCACCCAAGTTTGCGCGACAACGATAAGCCAAAGATTCCTCATCAGAGTTCTGCCACAGGTATGCAAACAATTCCGGCTACTGGCGCAGCTTTGGGAATGTGGTATAAAGAAAAAACCGGCATGCCGGTGGAAGAAATTAAACCCTTGGTTGTCTGCTCGCTTGGCGATGCATCTGTGACTGAAGGAGAAATTGCAGAAGCATTCCAAATGGCAGCTTTAAAGCAATTACCAATCCTATATTTAGTTCAAGATAATGGTTGGGATATTTCCGCAAATGCGGAGGAAACTCGTTCGCAGAACGCCTATGAATATGCCCAAGGTTTTAAGGGTTTAGATGCAATAAGTATTGATGGAGCCAATTTTACAGAATCATTTGAAGCGCTTCAGAAAGTCATCAAAACAATAAGAGAAGAGCGTAGACCGATGCTCGTGCATGCTCGTGTTCCACTGCTAAATCACCACACATCTGGTGTTAGAATGGAGTGGTATCGTGATGATTTGGAAGAGGCCCGTTCGCGTGATCCTTATCCTGTTTTGATAGATCAACTTAAAAAAGCCGGTATCAAAGACTCCGAGATTGAGCAAATTGAAGCTGAGGCATTGTTAAAGGTTCAAATGGATTATGATCGCGCCTTACAAGCGGAAGATCCAAGACCGGAAGACCTTTTTACCCACGATTTTGCCCCAACACCTGTTACCGAAGAATCTGGCGAGAGAAATCCTCAGAGGGATGATAAGGTTGTGATGGTTGATTGTGCTTTGTTTGCCGTTGAAGAGCTTATGCGAAAACATCCCGAATGTTTGCTTTATGGTCAGGATGTAGGCGCTCGATTAGGCGGAGTTTTCAGAGAGGCAGCCACCTTGGCTCAGAAATTCGGCAACGAACGAGTTTTTAATACACCAATCCAAGAAGCATTTATTGTTGGAAGTACCGTGGGAATGTCGGCCGTAGGCCTAAAGCCTATTGTTGAAGTGCAATTTGCCGATTATATCTGGCCGGGCTTAAATCAGCTCTTTACCGAGGTTTCCCGATCATGCTATTTAACCAATGGTAAATGGCCAGTGAGTATGATTTTACGTGTTCCTATTGGTGCTTATGGCAGTGGCGGACCTTATCATTCTTCATCGGTAGAAAGTGTTTTGACCAATATTCGTGGGATTAAAATTGCATATCCAAGTAATGGTGCAGACCTGAAAGGCTTGATGAAGGCTGCCTACCTCGATCCGAATCCGGTTGTTTTACTTGAACATAAAGGACTGTATTGGTCGAAAGTAAAAGGTACAGAAGAGGCGAGGACTTTTGAACCAGCCGAGGACTATGTTTTGCCTTTTGGGAAAGCTGCTATTGTTCAAGAAATTGAGAAACAAGATTCAGAAGAAACTATCACTGTAATAACCTATGGAATGGGTGTTCATTGGGCTTTGCATGCATCTAAAGAAATGAAGTCGCAGGTTGAAATAATCGATTTGAGAACGCTTTATCCTTTAGATGAAGCAGCCATGTTCAATTCGGTGAGAAAGACAAAGAAATGTCTCATTGTTACCGAAGAACCAGTAAGTAATTCTTTTGCCAGAAGCTTATCTGGCTTGATACAGGAACAATGTTTTGAATCTCTTGATGGTCCAGTGAAAGTGATTGGTTCTGAAAACATGCCTGCTATTCCATTAAATAGCACCCTTGAACAAACCATGATTCCAAATGCCGAAAAGGTGAATTTGGCAATTAGAAACTTACTGAATTATTAAGTCGGAAATCCGTTGAAATCCATCTTCTTAAAATCTTATTATTTTTGGATTATTACACGGATTATTTTCAGTGTAGCTCTTTTGTTTAGTTTAGTTTCCATCTTTCAAGAGGGGAGACTTAGTTTGCTACAATTGGTTTTAAACTCAATTATAGTAATCTATTGGATTATGTTGTTTTTAATTATCATAAGGCAGCTTTCCGGAGCCCCAAGAATGCGAATATTGAGCTATTTAGTTGGCATTATTTCCTTGCTAATAGGAATTGCTGTGCTTATCCTTCCTTTCATGACCCAGGTGATTAGTATTCCAGCAGTTGTTATTTTCTCGTTCTGGATGCTTGGTCTAGGCATGTTCGATTTGCTTTGCATTGAGAGAGCAGATGGGGTAATTTCAAATTCTTTATCAAAAGAATGAAGCTGAAAGCAAATTTCATCATGTAATCATTGGCAGAAAATTATAGGCTTCAACTAATTCCCATATTCAAATAGTATCTTCGGGAATTGATTTTATTTGAGCATGTTTAAATCAAGCATTTCCATTCTAATTTTTATTCTGTTTTGCATCCTTCAGGCTAATTCTCAGAATTTTATAAATAAACCTCAAGATCAAAAAGGTCAACTTAAGTCGCTTCAGAAAAGCCTTGAGCTTTGGACTGATACTGCTGATGTAGTAAATTCCCGATACTGGAAATACATAAAACGCTGGGAAGATGAGCTAAGTAAACGTACTGCTTCCGACGGAGAACCGGGTGATGCCCGAGAACTAATGAATTACAAGATGCAGCGGAATACCACCAAATCATCATCCGCATTTAGCGCCGATTGGTACCCTGTTGGCCCCGATTTTATTCCAGATAACTATACCTATTACCTTGAAAATGGAATAGGCAGGATAAACTGCATTGCTTATCACCCAACTGATGCTCAAACGTTTTATGTTGGAGTAGCTCAGGGAGGATTATGGAAAACGACAAATGGCGGACAATCATGGATTCCTTTAACAGATGATCTCCCAATAACCCGAATAAGTGCAATTGCAATTGATCCCTTGAATCCAGATATCATTTACATATCGCTCTGTGATTTCGAATACATTGGCTTTGGACTTGAGCTCAATGATAGAAAACGTTATCCTCATTACGGTTTGGGTGTGTTTAAGTCAATAGATGGAGGTTTATCTTGGGTGCAAACTTCATTGAATTACGACCTTACTGATTACGACGCTTCGCTGATTAGAGAGATAAAAATCCATCCGCAAAACACAAACACGCTAGTTGCTTGCGGTACGAGTGGAATGTTCCGCTCGGAAGATGCTGGCGCAAACTGGACGGCCGTTTTAGATACCTTGTTTTGGGATTTGGTTTCTGACCCTTCCGACCCAGACCTACTTTATGCAGCTTCGGGTTGGGTGAGTAGCGCAAATACTGGTTATGCAGCTATTTTTAAGTCAACAAACTTTGGCCAAACGTGGACCGAATTACCAACCGGAATACCACCTCAGGGCGAAGTTCAACGAATTAAACTTGCTGTTTCAGAGAGTAATCCCAACTTTATTTATGCCGCAGCAGTTGATATTTCTAGCGGACTTTATGCACTCTATAAAAGCATAAATGCTGGAGTTAGTTGGCAGGAAATACCGCAGCCATTAAATTTTCTTAGTTCAGCAGAAGGTTTTGATGAAGGAGGTCAAGGAACGTATGATCTTGTGCTACTTGTTGACAGGTTTGATCCGAATAAAGTTTATGCTGGAGGAGTTAACCTTTGGATGTCGAATGATGGTGGTTTGAGTTTTAATCCAGTGAGTCACTGGACGATTTATTACGGAGAAACGATACATGCCGATATGCATCAATTGAGTCAACATCCTTTGACTCATGAATTTTTTATGTGTAATGATGGTGGTTTGTATAAAACCGATTTGATTGAAAGTCAAACATGGGATGATGCAAATAGTGGCAGTGTTTGGCCAAGTACTTGGGAAAACCTTGGAAATGGAATGCAGATTACATCCTTTTATCGTCTTTCATCATCAAAAACGAATGATGGAAGGTTGATTGCAGGTGCTCAGGACAATGCAACATTTTATTATAATGGCGACTCTTGGAGAACCATTTTTGGAGGTGATGGTATGGATAACCTTTTGATTTCTAGCGATGATCAGGTAGTTATTGGATCAGCGCAGTTTGGATTTATTTACCAATCAACAGATGGTGCTTTTGATCAATTCAATACGTTTAGTTCAACAGACGTTTCTGAAAATGCCGATTGGACAGCTCCACTAGTTGGTTGCGCTGATGGCTCAGGTAGAATTTTTATGGGCTTGCAAAATGTTTGGGAAGGCTCAGATAATGGAGCTTTTTGGTTCTGGGCTGGTTCTTTAGAAGGTTCTGGAGAGCCGATTTGTGCTTTGGCAACTGCTCCGCAGGATTGTGATATTCAATATGCTGCTACAAGAATCAATTATTTCAATAATTCACCTTCGGGCTTTTTTAGAAGTGATAATGGCGGAGGCACTTGGCAAGAAAGAACATTTGGATTGCCCGATTCTCTCTATTTCTCGAGCATAGATGTTAGTCCTTTGGATGTGAATTATATTGTTGTGAGTATAGCTGGGTTTAGTACTAATAAGAAGGTTTACAGAAGTTTGGACGGAGGTCTGAATTGGGAAAACATTAGCTACAATTTGGGCAATTTTCCAGTGAATATGCTTAAGTTTCTTCCTCAATCGAACCATCTGTTAGCTGCAACCGATGCAGGTGTATTTTACCTTCAGCAGGGAAGTACTACTTGGAATGATGAGAGTGCTGGTTTGCCGAATGTGATTGTGTCTGATATTGAAATTAATCCAGCGGCAAACACGGTGTATACCTCAACGTTTGGCAGAGGAATTTGGGCTACTGATTTGAGCTTGATTTTGAATTCTAAGAGTGATATCGAATGTGAAGATGAACTGCAATTCATGAACTTAGGAAATAAGTCATGGAAAATCCACTTTGGTGATTGTCATAACAACTATCGGCAGATTGATATATTAGATGTTATGGGAAAGACGGTTTATTCATCGGCATTTACTGGAAACGAATTCGAATTTAGCTTGAAGGGCAATGCAGCAGGTATTTATTTTACTCGCTTGAGGGGAAGTTCAGGAATGCTGGTGCATAAGTTCTTGGTGGATTGAAATTTTAAACTACCCATAAAAGACTAAAGTACTTTCTCCTATTTTTGCGCCGTGAATAAGGAAGAGCAACACCATTTTGAAAAGCTGACCAAGCGTATTCGTAAATCTGTTTGGGATGTACATGAGAAATTTACGCTTGTTGAACCTGGCGATAGAATCATGGTTTGCCTTTCAGGCGGAAAAGATAGCTATACCATGCTGGACGTGCTTTTGCACATGCAGGTGGTGATGGACAACTCGTTCGAGATTATAGCTGTGAATTTAGATCAGAAGCAGCCTGGTTTCCCTGAAGATGTTTTGCCGAATTACCTAAGCAATTTAAAAGTACCCTTCAAAATTTACGAGAAGGATACCTATTCGATTGTAACAGAAAAGATTGCACCGGGTAAAACAATGTGTAGTTTATGTTCACGACTTCGTCGTGGGATTTTATATGATGCCGCCGATGAGCTTAATTGCAATAAATTGGCTTTAGGTCATCATAGGGAAGATATTTTGGAGACCTTTTTCCTGAACCTGTTTTTCTCAGGGAAGCTTGAAACTATGCCAGCAAAGTTTAGGACTGATGATGAAAGGCATGTAGTGATAAGACCTTTGGCTTTTGCAAAAGAAGAGGATATTGAAAATTACGCTCAGTTGCGAGAATTCCCTATTATTCCTTGCACTTTATGTGGATCTCAGGAAAACATGCAAAGAAAAGTGGTGAAAAAGATGATGACAGAATGGGAGGGAAGCTATCCAAATCGCAAGGAGATTATGATGACCGCCTTATCTAAAGTTCATACTTCCCATCTTTTTGATGTTAATCGCTACGACTTTATAGGATTAACAGAAATGGAGAAAGCCTGATTTAAGACTTAAGTTTACTTATAGCTATTTCGCAGCAAGGATTGCCTGCCTGGCTTCAAGGCAGGTAGCAGGCTACCGTGTAGCGCGGAAAGCTTGGTGCCAATGAGTTTCACCGAGAGGAGCGAGGCAGCTGCCCAAAACAACTATTATGGCATACTTGTGCACTAAAATGAAAAGTTCGATAAATTGTTAAAACTCATCTTAAGCATCGGGAATTTGCAAAAAGCTCTTTGCTTATCTTTCGGACTTCAATTATGAGCGAGCAGTTCAAGGATAAAACCGTTTATTGGATTACGGGTGCGAGTTCCGGAATCGGAAAGGCATTGGCTTTAGAGCTTGCGCGTCCTGAGAATGCCATCATTCTTAGCGGTCGCAATGAACAGGCGCTAACAGAAATCAAGCAGATAGTAAATGCGACATCTTATGCTGAAGTCCTTGCTTTTGATATGCTTCGCATGGATGAATTTCCTGAAATAGTTGTACGTGCAATAAGATTTTTCGGTCACATAGATGTCTTAGTTAACAACGCAGGAGTGAGTCAACGCTCAGCTGCAATGGAAACTTCGACGGAAGTGGAAAAGAAGCTTATGGATATAAATTATTTCTCGCAAGTGGCATTAACCAAGGCTTTGCTTCCTCATATGGTTGAGCGCAAGAAAGGTCATTTGGTCAATATTTCGAGTATTGCTGGCAAATTTGGTTTTGGCTTAAGAAGTACTTATGCTGCAGCAAAGCATGCAATGTTGGGCTATTTTGAAGCTTTGAGGCTTGAATTGAAAGATGTTCCTATTTATGTTACCAATGTTTGTCCGGGGAGAGTTTTGACCAATGTTTCATACAACGCAATGAAAGGTGATGGCACTTCACACAATGTTTTAGATGATGGTCAACGGAAGGGAATATCTGCAGAAACATGCGCCAAAGGAATTCTAAAAGCCATAAAATCACGAAAACACGAAGTCTTATTAGGAAAATTGGAATTGATTCCTGTGTATCTTAGGCGCTATTGTCCGCCACTTTTTTATTATTTAATAAAAAGAATAAAACCAACCTAAAACAAATGCATTCAAGCAGTTCACTTATAAGCGGGATTCAACAAGTGGGAATTGGCGTGCAAAACGCAGATGAAGCCTTTGAATGGTACATAAAACATTTTGGAATGGACGTTCCTGTTTTTAAAGACGCTTCGGTTGCTGAACTAATGCTTAAGTACACTGGAGGCAAATCTCAGGAACGTTATGCTATTCTTGCTTTAAACATGCAAGGTGGCGGTGGATTTGAAATCTGGCAGTATACTGGACGAACACCTCAACCGGCGGCATTTGAAATAAAGCCGGGTGACCTTGGCATTTTTGGGGTGATGTTAAAATCCAGAAATGTAGAGTTAGCTCATAAACATGCTCAGGCGAAAAATTTAAACCCTTCGGCTCTTTTTAAAGCGCCTGACGGAACCTTGCGTTTTCATCAAAATGATCCCTATGGCAACAGATATACCTTTTGCGAATCTGTATCTTGGTTCGGTAAAGGAAAACATACAAATGGTGGTGTAAATGGAGTTCAGATTGGAGTTTCTGATATGGAAAAATCAATCGCTTTTTACAACAAAGTGCTAGGTCTCGATAAAGTTGTTTATGATACTAAAGGGCAGGCAGATGAATTTGGAGGGGTGTCGGGAAGACGCGTATTGCTTAGACCTTCGGTCGATTTGGAAGGAGCTTTTAGCAAGTTATTGGGAAGTCCTCAGGTAGAACTTTTTCAGTTGGATGATAAGACCGGGAGGAAGATTTATGAGAACAGATATTGGGGCGATTTGGGTTATATTCATATTTGTTTTGATGTAAACGATATGCAGGCTTTAGAAAAGCGCTGTGCTGAATTCGGAGCTCCGTTTACGGTGAATAGTGGTAATTCATTTGATATGGGCGAAGCTGCAGGTCAGTTCGCTTATAACGAAGATCCTGATGGAACTCTCATTGAGTTCGTTCAAACGCATAAACTTCCTATAATGAAGAAATTAGGCTGGTATCTTGATTTGCGAAAAAGAGATCATGCGAAACCACTTCCTAACTGGATGCTGGCAAGCATGAAGTTTTCTCGTGTTAAATAATTAAAGGCTTTCGATTCTCATTCTAAGTGATCTTGCTCTTTGTTGCGCTAGTGCTTCAGAGTAGAGTAGAGTTATTCTTCCGCAAAAAGGCAAAAAGAACAAAGCAATAAGAGCAATTGGATAGAGTATAAGCAATCCAATAATCCACAGGATATACCAAATTAGGTTGAGAAAAAAACCTGTGACCATTAAAACGGAACTTACAAATTGGGGATCGCGAACGGTTTTACCTGTGAACCAAAATGCCAAAGACATAGGAAAGGCATGGAAAATTAAGCCTGCTAGAGCAGGAAGAAAACCTAAAATTAGAAAGTATGATCTGTTTTCAGGAATCCTGGAATAGGACAATGCTAGAGGCAAATGCAGTTCACTGCTTCTTTTAGAAAAACGCATGAGCTTTTCGCGTAATTCAGAATTATCTTTTTCTATAAAATTAGCCAGAACTTTCTGTTCATGTTCAAGACGACCTTCATTATCGTATCTGTAACCAAAGAGTGGATATTGTTTTTCACCTCTTCCTAGAGCCATTGCTATTTGAGCGTAAGGGTCTTGCTCTTTTTCTGGTATATGAAGTATTTCCTCAATAATCCCATCAAAAATAGCATGAGTAATAGCTTTCAGACCTTTAGTTAAATCTGATTCTACTTCAGATTTAAATTCGTTCACCACAATGGGTTTCCCAAAGCCAAACATCAGTTCAGTCCTAAAGGCTGTATGCTCGGTGTAGTTAATCCCTAAAGGCATGATGACAAAATTATCAGGCCAATTCATTGCTTCAGCCGCTTGAACCGCAATTCTTGCTGTTCCCTTTTTTAAAGGTCTCAGTCGATGTTCAGGTTTAGCATTTCCTTCAGAAAAAATAAGTAAAGATTTACCTTCTTTTAGCAGATCAGTGCAGATTTCAAAGGTTTTCTTATTGTTTTCCATTGAATCAACTCCATCTTGGATTCTATAGACTGGAATCAAATGGAGGTGTTTTAGAATAAAGCGCTGCCAAGGTTTTTTGAACACATCCGCCCGAGCGAGATACCAAACCGGACGCCTAAGAATGATCACTAATAAGGTTGCATCAAGGAATGCGTTTCCGTGATTTGCGGCAAAAATTAATGGTCCTTTTTGGGGCACCTGCTCTAGTCCCCTTACAAATAAACGTTTAGCATGAATTTGCATGTACCATCCAATAATCAGCCTAAGAAACCAGTATAACATGACCGCAATATGAGAAAAAAGCTATTTCGTATTTCTTACATTCAACAAAAGAGTCACCTTTTTAGTGTTTATCTTGTAAGCATGAAATCTGTCATCATTCTTTTTTTGATTTTTTCTTGTCATTTCGCTTCTTCTCAAGATACGACTAAGCTCTATAAACAAAGAGACGGGGCGATGGTCTTTTGGTTAAATCGGGCGAATGATACAATCATCAAAAGCGTTTACCCAAATAAAAAGACGGAGTCAATTAAGCATGTTAAAAATGGGATGATTAGCGGCGAATATAAACGCTGGTATGAGAATGGGAAAATCATGTGGAAAAAGGAGATGTCGAATAGTGAAGAAAATGGAAATGTTCAATATTTCGATTTAAAAGGAGAAAAGATTGCTGAGTATGGTTATGCAGATGGAGAAATAAGTGATACCTTTTTTATTAAGTCAGGCATCCGTTTAATTATTGGTGAAATCGCTTATAGCTCTGAAGTACATGGTGGAATGCAACATGAGGATGGAAGCTCCAATGTTTCTCGAAATGTAGGACCGTACAAATACATAAAAATGTATGCAGCTTTAGTTGATTCACTTAAAAAGCCACGATTTATTGGCAATTTTAAAACCGATGATCAGGGCAAATTTATTGTCCTAGCGCCTAAAGGCGAAATTGGTTTTTTCCCAGAATCTAATAAAATTGAGGACTTAAATACTGGACAATATTATCCAATAATGGAAGCTTGGAATAGCGGTCAAAGTGGATGGGATAAAATTACTATTCCCAATATCACAAAAGATGGAATTTATCCTGTCAAGCTTCATCATTTTTCAGTCGGATATGCCCCTTGAGTGCGGATTAATAATTAGTAATAAGCATTAATTAATTTTGTGGGTCTACAATTCATCAGGTCTTGGTGAGCCTGTCGCTGATGCATCTCAGCTTGGTTAAATTAGGAATGAAACAACTTTAACCCTCAGTCGGATAATTCATTAAACAGGTCTTGGTGAGCTTGTCGCTGATGCAT
>JBBEBC010000088.1:0-23845 GCA_040882555.1 Bacteroidia bacterium | reverse complement strand
TATGATTATAAAGAAGGTGATCTTGAAGGATTAGTTAACTATGCATTGAGCATAAAAGGTGTGAAATTAGCTGCTTTATTTTCTCAACGAGGAGGGAAGGTTCGCATTTCTTTTCGTTCCATTGGAGATTTTCCCGCAAACGAACTTTCAAGAGATAATTTTGAAGGTGGAGGGCATTTGAATGCTGCTGGTGGTGTTTCCTATCTTGACTTAAAGTCAACCATTGAAAAGTTTGAAAACATTATTGAAAACTATCCACAACTTAGGGAATAATGCGTTACTTAATAGCTGTCTTATTTGTGCTTTCGATGAGTGCCTGTGGGTCTAATGCAAGTTTGGAGAAACCAGCGTCAGAAGAAAGTATTGCAAAGATTAAAGAAGATATTATGCTGGCTAACAAAGCATTTGTAACGGAAGAATCTAACCTTATTGATAGCTATATAAAGAGACGAAATCTTGAAATGAAAAGAACAGGTACTGGATTAAGATACTCCATAATAAAGAGTTCAGAAGGTAAAAAGGTTATAGCTGAAATGAGAGCAACTGTTACTTATTCGGTCTCGTTATTAGATGGTAGTCTTTGTTATAGTTCAGACTCTCTTGGGCCTAGAACATTTGTTGTTGATCATGATCAGGTTGAATCTGGTTTGCATGAAGGACTTAAACTTATGAATGAAGGCGAGCAAGCTATTTTTATTTTACCTTCGCACCTTGCTTTTGGGCTTACAGGCGATAACAATAAAATTCCGCCAGGTTCTCCCGTTGTTTATAAAATTGAATTAATTCGTTTAGACTAAATGTTTTTAAAAAATTATCCGTTTGCAACTGCCTTATTACTAGGCTTTTTTGCTTCAATACTAACATCATGCACAGATAGCAATGGGTTTAAAAAAACTGACTCAGGACTGTCTTATAAGTTCCACATTAATAATGAAGATGGAAAAACACCGCAGAAAGGTGATATACTTTATACGCATATGGCATTAAGTCTTCAAAATGATACAGGAGATTCATTGCTTTTCGATTCAAATACTTTTCCTGATTATCCAGGAGGGATAAAGTTTATTCAGTTATCAGATCCTTTATTTAAAGGGGATATTATGGAAGGTCTTCCGATGATGCATATTGGCGACAGTGCTTCCTTTATTGTTTCAGCAGATTCTTTCTTTTTAGTTTCCAATAAAATGGATGCTCTGCCTCCAGGTGTTAAGGAAGGTCAAAAACTTCTTTTTAATATAGCTCTTGTTGATATTCAATCAGAGGAAGTAACAATGCAAAAGTTGAAAGAGCTTCGCTCTGAAATGGGCATGAAGAATAAGCAAGAAGCTGATAAGTTAATGGCTGAAGAACAACCTGCTATTGATAGCTACATTCAAAGGAAGAATATCTCAACAAAGCCCACCTCTACTGGACTATATTTTATCGAAACAGAAAAGGGTAATGGTCCTCAAGCTAAAGCTGGACAGCAAGTAACGTTACATTATACCGGATATTTGATAAATGGTAAAAAATTCGATTCGAGTTTTGATAGAGATCAACCCTTTACCTTTACTTTAGGCAAAGGTGAAGTTATTGGAGGCTGGGATGAAGGAGTTGCAATGATGCATGTAGGAGGTTCAGCAACATTTATCATCCCATCTGAATTAGGCTATGGTTCTAATGGTTCAGGTGCAATCCCTCCCTTTGCACCCTTATTATTTGAAGTTCAATTAATTAAAGCAGAATGATAAAAGCAATGAAAATGAATAGTTTTGGTTTTCTTCTAATTGCCAATATTCTTTTAGGTACAACTTATGGCTTCGCTCAGAAAGCAGCTAAGCCAAAGCAAAAAACTGCCAACGGAGTTGAATATGTAGTCTTTAGACATAATGATACAGACCGGAAAATTAATCAGGATGATTTCGTTATTCTAAACCTTTCATATGCCGTTCAAAGAAATGGCCTTGATTCATTAATTTTCGAATCGGCAACTGCTACCGAGGATGGCAAAATGGTTCTCCAGATAACTGAATCCGCCTATCCTGGCGATATCCTTGAAGGCATTTCTATACTTAGTGAAAATGACTCTGCACGATTCGCTATTCGTGCTGATTCTTTCTTTATGAAAACAGTAAGAGTTGAGCAAGTTCCTCCATTTGTGAATCCATCTGAAAATATATATTTTAACATCGGTGTAGATCAAGTTTTGTCCTTGGAAGAAATGCAACAGAAGCAAATGGAAATTCAGGCTAAACAAGAAGAAGAGATGAAATCTGTAACAGAAAAGCAGTTGACTGATATTAAAGACTATTTAAAATCGCAAGGTTACGATGCAAGCCCTGATGAAACAGGAATGTTCATTGTTAAAACGAAGGAAGGAACAGGGGAAATGCCGGCTAACGGCAAATCGGTTAACGTTCATTATACAGGAAAACTCCTTAATGGAACGGTCTTCGACTCAAGTGTTGAACGAGGTCAACCATTTTCGTTTAAATTAGGGAGTGGTCAGGTTATTAAGGGATGGGATCTTGGTATTGCTCAGCTTAAGCCAGGTGAAAAGGCTATTCTAGGTATACCTTCGTCTTTAGCTTATGGAGCTAGAGCAGTAGGACCAATTCCAGCCAATTCTCCATTAATTTTCGAAGTTGAACTAATTAGTTACGAATAAATTCATCTATGAAATCTACCATATTATTTGCTTTTCTTTTTTTTACTGCTAGTCTGATAGCTCAACAAGTTAAACTCAAAAAAGGGGAGGAGACCACAACCGAATCTGGCTTGAAGATAAAGCTTACCGAGGCAGGTAAAGGAAAAAGTATTTCTAAAGGCGATAAAGTCAAAGTTCATTACACAGGAACTTTGGTCGATGAAAGACTATTTGATAGTTCTAGAGAAAGAGATCAGCCTTTTGAATTTGTAGTTGGTATGAAGCAAGTAATTGCTGGTTGGGATGAGGCTCTTCCATATCTTAAAGTTGGCGATAGAGCAATACTTACAGTTCCTCCAGATCTTGGTTATGGAGATACTCCCATGCCTAAAATTCCAACTGGGTCATATCTTGTTTTTGATATTGAAGTTTTAGATGTGTTCAAAGATTTTGCTCCCAAACAATTTGTTGTGAAGGAAAAGAATAGCGTGACTACAGAAACCGGGTTAACGTTCAATATTGTTGAAGAGGGAAAAGGTACTAAAGCTGAAAAAGGTAAAACAGTTGAAGTTCATTACACTGGTTTCCTTGAAAACGGAGATATTTTCGATTCCTCAGTTCTTAGAGGAAAACCTATTTCATTTAGATTAGGTGCAGGAATGGTTATTCCAGGTTGGGATGAAGGAATCTCTTACATGAGTGAAGGAAGCAAGGCCCTACTTAGTATTCCATACGAGCTTGCTTATGGCGAAAATGGAAGACCTCCGCTAATTCCTGCTAAATCGAGACTGCTTTTTAATGTAGAGTTGATTTCAGTTAAATAAACCTTGAAGATTCTCCTTCGGAGGAATTTCTTAAGAGTTTAGTTCCTCCTTCAGATCTGATATTACTTTTCCGATGATTGCATCAAGCTTTTCAAAAAGTATTGGCAATTCATCAAGGTTACTGGATTCTTTTCCGTAACGTTCCATCAGGCGGATGTCTTCTTTAAGATGTTCTATTCCCATCGTATCAATAGAAGGCTTGATTTTATGCGCCACAGCTCCTAAATCATTCCAATTGGAATTATTCAAATGCTCCTTTATCTCATTGATTGCCGGAGGCATAGTCTCAATAAATAGGGCTTTCATCTTATTAACAAAATCCATGTTGCCATGAGCAATCTCTTGAATCATGGAGAGATTATATAGCTTTTCGTTCGGGACCTGATAACTCATTTCGTCTCTTATTCTGTGGGATAAATGTAAACTTTTTAACTTAGTTCTTGAGCTTGACGGATAAGATTGTTCCTGTAACCGGTAAACACGTCCGATTTTAGGACTACACCCTTAAACACACCTTGCTCAGTGACAGGCAGGACATCTTCATGTGTTTTTTCAAAACATTCCATAACACTTGGCATTGAATCTTTAACATCAACGGTGGCTCTGGGTTTTTTCATTAATTCCTTTACGGAAAGATTTGGATATTGTTCCTTGTTAAATAAAACTTCCCGAATATCATCCATATAAATTACTCCAATGAGCCTATTGTCGACGCCTAACACAGGAAATATGTCTCTGTGAGAATGAGATACCACATCTATGAGTTGCTCTAGATTCATATTAGTTGTTAAACTCTCGTTGTGTTTCCTAATGAAGGCGCGTAAACGCATTGATCTCAATACACTGTAATCGCGATTCTGCTGAAACCACATTCCCTTTTTTGCTAAACGAGTAGTGTACACGGAATAGGGTTCGAATATACGTGCTATGAAATATGAGGTGGCCGATACAATCATCAAAGGCACGAACAAGGAATACCCTCCTGTAATTTCTGCAATGAGAAATATGGCTGTTAATGGAGCATGAACCACTCCACTTAAGATTCCTGCCATTCCGCATGCCACAAAGTTGGCAGTTGGTAACTGAATAAATGAGGTTTGATTTACCCCAAAAGACATGGTGTAACCTAGTATGGAGCCTGTAAACAAAGAAGGGGCAAAGATTCCTCCATTTCCTCCAGCTCCAAGTGTTAATGATGTTGCGATTACCTTCAAAAAAATAATCGCCACTCCTGCACCCAGTACAATCCAAGAATTATCTGAAAT
The DNA here is from genome assembly GCA_040882555.1 of Bacteroidia bacterium. Classification (GTDB taxonomy): domain Bacteria; phylum Bacteroidota; class Bacteroidia; order M30B66; family M30B66; genus M30B66. The sequence goes on along the minus strand of JBBEBC010000088.1, from coordinate 19,130 downwards.
ATCTGAGAAAATAAATGAAGCCGTTAAATTTGAATGATTTCCATTAAACAATTGCTGTATAGTTGTATAGCCTTCGCCATACAATGAAGGCATCATGAAAATCAAAAAGCCTAGCATTGAACCACCTACCAAAGCTTTTGGAAGTTGTTTGGTGAAGACTTCGAATTTTCCTTCAATTCTTAAAGTCATTCTAGTCATGTAAGCCGATATCATCCCACACAAAATTCCAAGTAAAATGTAAAAGGGAAGACTGCTCATCTGATAGCCATCTGTAATCAGATAAAATAACTGTCCGCTATACAGAACTCGCGAAACAACTGCAGCTGTAGCTGCGGAAATAAGTAATGGTATAAAGGCAGGTATAGTAAATCCTTCAAGAAGAACTTCAAATGCGAAAATTACCCCGGCAATTGGGCAATTAAAAACTGCAGCAATCCCAGCGGCAGCGCCACAACCCAGCAACAATGTTCTCTCTCTGTAATTGAGATGCAACATTTGTCCTAAGTTAGATCCAATGGCAGAGCCAGAAACCACAATTGGAGCCTCTAGTCCAGCCGAACCTCCAAAGCCCGCGGTAATAGCTGATGTTACCAAATGCGACCACGTCTTATGCTTTTCAACCTTAGAGCCTTTTCTTGATATGATGAAAAGAATAGGACTTATACCTCTTCCTAAGTGACCATCGAGAAAACGTTTTACAAACCAAACGGTAAGCAAAATACCAATGATGGGAAAAATGAAATACAGAGTTCCTTTGTATGGAAAATTCAGTCCATCTTGAAGGTATGCTTCAATATAATGAACCATACCCTTGAGAATTACAGCAGCGATAGCGCAAATAATTCCCACAAGTACACTCAAAACAACTAAGAAGTTCCTGTTTGAAACGTACTTTATTCTCCACTTTAGAAATTGAAATAAAAATCTATCAGCCTGCTCCTTGGTTAGAGGAAACCGCAAACTTTTAACTCTATCCCTAATGACCTCATAGTCAGGGGAAGCAAGAAATTCCTTAATTGTTTTCCTGAGCTTGCGCATCAGAAATTGGGACGGAACATGTATTTGTTATAAAAATCGTTGATTGCTTCAACAGCCTCATCAGCAGTATCAACCAAACTAAACAAGTCAAGATCTTCTGCAGAGATGAAAGGATTTGCTGATAATTGCTGTTGCTTCACCCATTCAACTAAACCTCCCCAGAATTCCTTACCTACAAGGACTAGAGGGAAACGTGCAATTTTATTGGTTTGAATCAGCGTAATTGCTTCAAAGAATTCATCTAATGTTCCGAAACCTCCAGGCATAATAACAAAGCCTTGAGCATATTTCATAAACATCACCTTGCGGACAAAGAAGTAATCGAAATTGATGATTTTGTCTCTATCAATATATTTATTTCCTTCTTGTTCAAATGGCAGCACAATATTTAAACCTACTGATTTACCTCCTCCACGATGAGCTCCTTTGTTACCAGCTTCCATGATTCCAGGTCCACCTCCAGTAATAATTCCATAACCTTCGAGCGTTAGCTTATAAGCAATCTCATCAGCCATTATATAATAAGGATCTTCTGGCTTTGAACGGGCGGAACCGAATATTGAAACACAAGGACCAATCTTTCCTAGCTTTTCAAAACCCTCAACAAACTCAGCCATGATCTTGAAAATCTGCCAAGAGTTAGTTGTTTTTATTTCAAAGTTGTCTTTTTCTTTAAAGGCCTCGATGATTTTATCTTCATGCTTGCCGTTTTTGTCAATTTCCATATACTTTAGATTCTTTAAGTTCTTGTTTTAAAAATGGGGATGTATAACTCTTTTTATGCTCTGCAATTTCTTCAGGAGTACCCACCGCAATAAGAGTTCCTCCTCGTCCACCGCCTTCAGGCCCCATATCTATAATGTGATCAGCTACCTTAATCATATCCATATTATGTTCAATAATCAAAACAGTATTTCCTCGGTCAACAAGACGCTGAAGTACTTCGAGCAAAATACGAATATCTTCAAAATGAAGCCCTGTTGTTGGCTCATCAAGAATATAGAACGTATTTCCAGTATCCTTTTTTGAAAGTTCTGTCGCTAATTTAACTCTTTGCGCTTCACCACCGCTTAAAGTGGTTGACGATTGTCCCAAAGAAACATAACCTAAGCCAACTTCTTGAAGGGTTTTAATCTTATGAAGAATGTTTGGAATATTGCTAAAAAACTCAACTGCCTGATCAATGGTCATTGCCAAAACATCACTTATCGACTTCCCGCGATAGCGGACCTCTAACGTTTCTCTATTATATCTTTTGCCTTGGCATGTCGGGCATTGAACATAAACATCAGGTAAGAAATTCATCTCAATTACCTGCATGCCACCGCCAGAGCAGGTTTCGCAACGTCCGCCTTTCACGTTAAAAGAAAATCTTCCTGGCTTATAGCCTCTTATCGCAGCTTCAGGCAAAGAAGAAAAAAGATTCCGTATATCTGAAAATACCCCAGTATACGTGGCAGGGTTTGAACGCGGAGTTCTTCCAATAGGGCTCTGATCTATATCAATCACCTTATCGATATGTTTCATACCCTCAATCTTTTTGTAGGCTAGTGGTTTTTTATGAGCTCGGTAAATATGTTGATTAAGAATAGGGTAAAGGGTTTCATTAATGAGCGTTGATTTACCGCTACCTGAAACTCCAGTTACACAGATAAATGTTCCCAAAGGGAAGCTAACAGTTACATTTTTAAGATTATTACCTGTGGCACCTACCAGCTTGAGCGAATTTCCGTTGCTCTGTCTACGTTTCTCAGGTATTGCAATCTGTTTTTCATTTCGCAAATAGAGCGAGGTTATTGAATCACCTGAATAAATGCTTTCGGGACTTCCTTGAGCCACAATTTTACCACCATGAACACCAGCTCCAGGACCTACATCGATTACATAATCAGCCGCCATGATCATGTCTTTATCATGCTCCACAACGATAACCGAATTTCCTGCATCTCTAAGATCTTGTAATGCTTTTATTAGTCTCACGTTATCTCTTTGATGAAGCCCAATGCTTGGTTCATCCAAAATGTAAAGAACTCCAACGAGCTTAGAACCTATTTGAGTAGCAAGCCTAATTCGCTGAGATTCTCCTCCTGATAAACTTCCCGCCGAGCGGTTTAGGGTTAAATACTCAAGACCTACATCCATTAAGAATCCAATTCGGGTTCGAATTTCTTTAATGACCTCCTGCCCAATTGCTAATTGCCTATCATGCATTTTATCTTCTACCTGTTCAAACCAAACTTGAAGGTCTGAAATGTCAAGCTTCGCAAGATCTGCAATATTCTTGTCGCCGATCTTAAACCACAATGCTTGTTTTTTAACTCGGTTTCCTTCACATTCTGGGCAAACCACATCATTCATGAACTCTTCTGCCCAAGCTTTTGTTCCATCAGTATGTCGCTCTTCGTGCTGATCTGCAATAAAATTAACAATTCCATTGAATTGCATTGCATAGCCATTCGAATTATAGCTAGGGTTTTTAATTTTAAGAATCTCCTCTGTACCATATAAAATGGCATCTATAGCAGATTCATCGATGTCTTCAATTGGGTCTTTAATATTGAATCCATATTTGTCGGCAATTGCCTCTACCTGAGCGAATATCCAACTGTTTTTATACTCTCCTAAAGGAATTATTCCACCTTTTTTGATTGATACTCTCCTGTCGGGGATGATTTTATTTATATCAATCTGAGCAACTTTACCCAATCCATGACAATGTGGGCAAGCTCCGTAAGGAGAATTAAATGAGAATAAATTCGGAGCAGGTTCATCATATGAAATACCTGTACTCGGGCACATGAGAAATTTACTAAAATGTCTGGATTCTTCTTTTTCAGCCTCAAGAATCATGATGCTGCCTTTGCCATGCTTCATTGCCAATTTCAAAGATTCAAGCACTCTTTGCTTCTGCTTTTCGTTGACCTCGATGCGGTCGATTACTATCTCAATATCGTGAACTTTGTAACGGTCGAGTTTCATACCGAAAGTGATGTCTCTAATCTCTCCATCAACTCGGACTTTCAAAAAGCCAGTCTTTCTAATTTGTTCAAATAACTCTCTGTAATGACCTTTTCGTCCCTTGATAATAGGAGCGAGCATGTTTATTCTCTTCGTATCATAATCATTCAGAATAAGCTCTAGGATTTGCTGTTCTGAATAACGAACCATCTTTTCGTTGGTATTGTACGAATAGGCATCTCCGGCTCTTGCGAAAAGCAAGCGCATGAAATCATAAATCTCAGTAATGGTTCCAACAGTAGACCTAGGATTTTTGCCAGTTGTCTTTTGCTCAATGGAAATAACTGGGCTTAGACCTGTAATCTTATCAACATCAGGCCTTTCCATACTGCCAAGAAACTGACGGGCATAGGCTGAGAAGCTTTCAATATATCTTCTTTGACCTTCGGCATAAATGGTATCAAACGCAATCGACGACTTACCACTACCGCTCAATCCAGTTATCACTACCAGTTTATTTCTGGGAATGACAACATCTATGTTTCGTAAATTATGTTCTCTTGCTCCGTAAATCTCAATAAAAGAATCTTGGGAGTTATCATTTTTTTGCATCGAAAAAGAAAGTGGCAAAATTAGTCATTTTAATTGGTTGAAGCTTATAAACACACAAGTCAATTAATCGTTTCGTACCTTTGAAATTCCTATGAAATTGACCTTCTTGGCATGTCTGTATTTTTTTTCCTCTTTGGCGTTAACAGAGGGGTTTGAGAATATGGATGTTCTAAAGAAAAAATTTCCCCTTTTATCAAGCTTTCCTGACCCCAAGCCAAAGGGGAATGAACAAATTTTGACTTTGCCGATAAAAAGAGCAGGTAACCTTTTGCTTCTTGAAGTTAAAGCTGATTCTGTAATTGGTAACTTCATTCTTGATACAGGTGCTCCACACTTGGTTCTTAACAAAACATATTTTAGAAATTATCCAACTTTCGGTTCCGTTTATGCATCAGGGATTACTGGAAGCGCTTCTCCCGGGGTCGAAACTCGATTAGGAACCCTTGATTTTGGAGGGATCTATTTCAATGATGTGGATGCTGATATGATTTCTCTTTCTCATTTGGAAGAAAAGAAAGGAGTGAAAATTTTAGGCTTGATAGGTTTGAACTTATTTAAGAATCTTGAAATATTAATCGACATTGAAAGGAGCACAATTACGTTGTATCGTCTATCTAGGACAGGTGAACCACTCATGCTCGATGAAATACATTCAAAACAACCAAAGCAGATTTTGGAGATAGAAGATGAAGCTGGCGTGCTGGTTATTACAGGTGTTTTGAATAGCAAAAGGTTGAGAATGTACATTGATACAGGAGCTGAAAGTTGTGTTATTAATTCAGGAGCTTCTAGAAAAGCGCTTGAAAAGGTTAAGATAACAGGCAGCAGAAGACTAATTGGGGCTGGAGGCAAGCAAATAGAAGTATTAAGTGGTAAAGTTGAAGGTTTAGAATTCAAAAATTTTCAGTTCAAATCATTACCCGTAACAATTGCAAATTTGAATGGCTTGAGCACGTCTTACGGGACTAAAATCGATGGAATGCTTGGTTATGATTTTTTGGCCTCCGGCAGAATGTCTTTTAATTTGAATAAGAAAAAGATGTATATATGGTGAAGATGAAAATAAGCGGATTTTATTTAAAGCCCCTAAGGTTTATTCTGCTGGCATTATGTATTGGTATCTTTTTTCAAAGCTCTGGTCAAACAGGAAATAAGCTGCCAGACTATCATTTTGAAGATGGTCAGATAGTAATTCGGTTTGATAAAAATATGATTTATGATCTTCAGGATTCCTTATTCACAAAATTTGGAATTGAAGAACCAGGTATTTTAAAAGCGATGAAAAACGGCGACTTTTCCACTTTTGTTGAAGCTGGCTGGGTTGTAAAAGACCGAGGCAAAAAAGGATATGAATTAAGAAGATCACTAGAGCCGCTTGTAGATTTCAATGATCCTAAATCAAGAATGGCCTTGTCTTCTATGTTTATTTCTTCAGATCATCCAGGTATTCCTGTAATGCAAGGTAAAATCGGAGTAAATGATTTGAAAACAGAGTATCCCAAGCACTGGCGTGATAGCTTATGTATATTTAGATTAGAAGGTTTTTCATCGGCATCTGAAATAATTCTGTCTGGCTCATTTAATCAATGGAGTACCCATGATTTAAAGCTTAAAAGAAAGGACGATGGTTGGGAAACAACCGTTAAATTGCCAGTAGGAAAGCATCTTTATAAATATATTGTAGATGGTAAATGGGTGAGCGATAAAAATAATAATCTGGAAGAACAGGATGGTTATGGAGAAAGAAATTCAGTTTATTACATGACAAATCATGAATTTAGATTTAATCCGGGTGTTGATTACAAAAAAGTATTCTTAAGTGGTTCTTTTGTCGATTGGAACCCCAAATCAATACGAATGATTCATGATAAGTTCGGTAGCTACAAACTACCCGTTTATTTAGTTGATGGCACTTACTCCTATAAATTTGTTGCCGACAGTAAATGGTATTCCGATGACCTTAACCCTAATAAAGTGGAAGATGGTAATGCAGGATTTAATTCTGTTATTTCTTTGGGAAATCCTTATTTATTTAAGCTTATAGATTATCCGAATGCAGAGTCTGTTTTTTTAGCAGGAGATTTTAATGATTGGAATCCAACTGAATTGGCTTTAAGCCGAAATGGTAGCAAATGGGAATTACCTTATGTGCTTGCACCAGGAAATTATCAATATAAGTTTGTTGTTGATAATGAATGGATTAGTGACCCCTCCGCTGAGTTAAATGTGGATGATGGAGTCGGTAATAAAAACTCATTGCTTATTATTCAACCTAATTCTACCTTCAATTTAACTGGTTATCCAAATGCTAAGGAAGTCTATTTGACAGGCTCTTTTAATGATTGGAGTGAGAATAGCTTTAAGATGAAAGGAAATGGCTCTAAATGGACTTTTCAACTATATCTTGATCCAGGAAAGTATACTTACAAGTTCATCGTTGATGGAAATTGGATTCGAGATCCAGAGAATGAGCTTTGGGAAGAAAATGAATCGGGAACAGGCAATTCTCTCATTTGGGTTGAGAAGTAAGCCTAAAGAGAGTCTGTTTCTGTAGTTGGAATAACAGGTTCGCCCATTTCAGCATCGGCCATCCTCATTAGCAAACTATAATCTTTTACACTTTCACCTGGTAATGATAATGTGAAGGATTCATCAGACTTAACTTTTAATTCATCGGTTCTTATCCAGGGATTGAAATATTTAAGCAATTTATAATTGATGCCTTGAGTTTCTGCAAATGCAGGAAGGTTGGTGATGCTCGTGTCAATCTTTACTTTCTTAACAGGGATAGCAGGGTAGAGGTCCTTCTTTCTGAAAACAAATCCGTACCTACGAGGATTTCCTAATATTTCTTTCATTGCTAAAATTCGAAACACATAGCGGGCAGTTTCTTCGTTCAGAAGTAGATCATAGTAATTATCAACCTGTTGACGAATAAGCTGTCTTTGAACTCCATTTATACCCATATTGAAAGCTGCAGCAACCAATGTCCAACTTTTTAGCTCTTTGTATGAATCTTTAAAGAATCGACAAGCAGCCTCAGTTGATTTTTCAACATGATATCTTTCATCTATGTCATCATCCACTCTCAGGCCATAAGCTTTAGCTGTTGATGGAATAAATTGCCAATAGCCTGCTGCACCTTTCGATGAAACCCCATGCATGAATCCGCTTTCAACAACAGCTAAGTATTTAAAATCTTCGGGTATCCCATTTCTTTTCAGAATTGGCGTAATAACTGGAAACCAGCGATTTGATCTCTTAGCAAGAAGTAAAGTAGATGATTGCCAATATGTGTTTACCAAAAATTCTCTATCGATTCTCTCTCTTACTTCAAAATCTTGAATAGGAACCTGCTCTCCTGAAAAGTTTAAGTCGTCAGGAATGTTAACTGCGAAGATTTTGTAATTGTCATTGAAATACTTTTGATAAAGGTCATCGTTTGTTTGAATTTTAGCCGAGTAAGTGAAAAGTCGGCTAAGACCAAGCAGTCCAAAGAGAAACACCAATGAAATAACAACTTTCCAAGCAGCAGAGGGTAAAATTGATTTGGGAAGTTTTTTAATCACAATTTGGGTTTTGGTTTACTGATTTTTGTAGTTGAATACAAAGATCCAGCTATCAGCAAAAATAGTACCCCAAAGCTTAACGTATAAGATATGCTCCAGGTTTCTATATTATTAATTATCAATACAGAAAGACCCAAAGACACAACTGAAATGGAAATAAGTAACATAGCCACATGACGGTCACTTAATCCCATATAGGATAAATGATGGGTTGTATGATCTCTTCCTCCAACAAAAGGTGATTGCCCCTTAAGAATTCTATTTATTGAAACAGCTGTAGTATCGCTCAGCGGAACAATGAACATTAGTGCCACAATGAGAATTTGCTTTTCAGGAATAACCTGACCAAAATAATCTGGTGAATTCCAGAAATAGGTAATTCCAATAGCCGCAAGAAATGTCCCTAAAAACTGACTTCCACTGTCGCCCATATACATGCGAGAAGGATTCCAGTTATAATATAGAAATCCACCAATTGCACTAATTACTCCAAGTATTAGAATAAGGTCGATATCACTATATCTTTCATTGAATATCAGCACCATAGCAGCGCCACTGCATATAATCATTGAAATACTTGCCGTGATTCCATCCATGTTATCCAACATATTGATAGAATTCATCATTCCCACAACCCAAATAAAAGTAAGCGTGATATTTAGCCATTCATATGAAAATGTATGGATGACATTCCCCGTAAAAATGAAAATCATTGCACAGAGAAATTGAACCAAGAACTTTAAAAAAGGCTTGGTATTATAAGCATCGTCTGCCAAACCCATCATGAAGCCAAGAGATGAGGCTATGACAACCCCCAGAAATTTAATATTGAGCAAAATCTGATTATTGCCAAAAAAGATGGCGTAAAAGACAATGGAGGATAAAAAAATGATGAAAAATGAAACTCCTCCAAATGCTGGTTTAGTTGTAGATGCCCATCTTGTTTGCTGGCTCTCATTTTTCGCTCCTAGATTGGTAGAGAATTTAAGAAGTAATCCATTTACAGCAATGGATACCAAAAGCATACCTGTGAAAAAAACAAGGTAAATGATGGGTAATGAAAAGTTCGACAAATCAATCATTTCAGCTAGATTATGGGGCAAAAATAAAAGGAGATTTGAAATCCTTCAACGATTCATTGTTTAGGTCTTTTTCAGAAAGTATTGGATTCTGAATCTTCCAATCAATTCCAACGGATGGGTCATTCCACATCAAGCCTTGTTCCGACTCTTTATTATAGAAATTTCCACATTTGTATGAAAAAAGAGTATTGTCTTCTAATGTTAGAAAGCCATGGGCAAACCCCACAGGAATATAAAGAACAGTCTTATTTTCCTCAGAAAGTTTAATAGAATAGTGTTTCCCATAAGTTGGAGAACCTACTCTTATGTCAATTACCACATCTAACACAGCTCCTCGAATAACTCTAACCAATTTAGATTGATCATGCGGTGGACACTGGAAATGCATACCCCTCAAAACTCCTTTTTGCGATAAGCTTTGGTTACTCTGAACAAAATCATCACTAATCCCTGCATCAGAAAAGGCTTTCTGATTATATGACTCAAAGAAGTAGCCTCTTGGATCTTCAAACACTCTAGGATAAATTACTTTGATTCCAGGTATAAATATATCTTCAAATTTCATTTTTATTTACTAATCAGTTTTCGCAGAAATTCCTTCAGATTAAACTTCTCACGTCTAATGTCTTCATCATAGTAACCAAATCCATAACCATAGCCATACCCATAATCATAGTCATAAACACCGCTATATCCATATCCGGATTTTTTAATGTCAACCGAATTTAAAATTATTGAAAGGTTCTTGATGTTATTATCTCGTATCAGCTTTTTAACGTTCTGCACAAAATTCCTCTTGGAGAAGTTTTCCCTGAATACATAAACCGGATAATCAGCTAGTTTGATTATTCGAATACCATCAGTTACAATACCAACTGGTGGATTATCAATTACTATCACATCATATCTTGTCTTCAATTCCTCAAGAACCTCTAGCATTCGAGCACTGATAATTAGCTCCGATGGGTTAGGAGGGACTGGTCCTGCTGTGATGAAATCTAGGTTATTAAGGCTTGATTTTATAACACAGTCATCAATACTATTTCTGTTGATTAAAATAGTACTCATTCCTTTGTCATTCGGAACTCCAAATCCAACATGGATTTTTGGTTTCCTCATGTCAAGGTCAATTATAATTACCTTCTTTTCTGAAAAAGCTATAATTCCTGCCAAGTTCAAAGCAACAAATGTTTTACCTTCTCCAGATATTGTGGAGGTGATAGCTAGAACTTTAGGACCCTCTTTAGTGGACAAGAATTCTAGGTTGGAACGTATTGATCTTAACGATTCTGCAATAATAGATTTAGGCTTTTTGTCAACTAATAGCTGTGAAATTGGAATAACATCTTTGTAATTGGGAACAATACCTAACACTGGAACTTCCAGATATTTCATGATTTCATTTAATGAGGTAATCTCATTATGAAATAAATATCTGATGATTATTAAAGCAAGACTGATTATTAGCCATCCTAAAAAGGCACTCAACGCAACTAATCGCCTACTTGGGAAGTAAGGAGAAGCCGGAGTTGATGAGGCCTCAAGTACTGTGTTCTCAGAAGTGATACCAGCATTAGCGATTGTTAATTCCGATTTAATAGTTACTAACCTGTTATAATAGTTTTGGCTTATTTCATTCAGTTTTGAAAGACGCACAAACTCTATCTTATCGAAGTTTAAGGCACTTGTCCTAACTTCATCTTCATAACTCACAATTCGCTTTTGAACTTCTTCCTTTTGGTCATTGAGACTCTTCTTGATAGCGAGAAGTGCCTCAATAATCATTTTTCTTTGAATATCAATTTGATAATCTAATTGAGCTACTTCACTGCTATTTTCAGTTTTCGAATAAAGCGTTTGTTCTCGCTTTGACATTTGATTTCTTAACTCAGAGAGCATAGAATTCAGAATTCCCTCTGCTTTTGTGCCAGCAAGCAATGAAACAAGTTTGTAAACATCGATATCTTTATCTGTACTTACAGCTTCTTGAATAGTTTGGAGCGCAGCTTCTTCCAATTCCAATTGATTGTACTTCGATTCTAGCTCATTCATCCTAGACCCAAAATCAGGAAGTGGAGTTTCGTCGTCTAATCGGTTTTTTGTCTTGAAGTTTTGAAGATTAACCTCAGAATCATATAATTTATCGTATACCGAATTGAGCTGTCCATCAATGAACTTAATGGTATTATTGGAGCTCTCAGCTTGCTTCTCTACGTCGTAAATCTTGAATTCCTCAGCAATAGTATTGCATATGTCAGATGCTTTTGCTGGGCTTCTCTCGTAGAAAAGAACTTGTATTGTTCCAGCTGCTTCATTTTCGGAAGAGATATCAATATTAGAAGAATATGCTCTTACTAAATTATCTCTTTTATTAAGAATTACGTAATAAGGGTTCTCATTCAATCCGAGCATATCGCTTCGGATTTTCTCATAGTTTTTAGAGGATACTCTTAATGAATCAATGATTGGAAGTCTTTCCCACTTATTGGTTTTAAGCCTGTAAACCGTTTCTTTATTATTAAGATTTACAGAAATAGTCACATTATTTTCATCAGTAAATGAAATATAAATGGGGATGTTATAAATTTCATTTATTGGATTTCGATATTCGACATCAAATGGGGATGATCGGTACATTTCATAATTAAGAACATTCCCAATTTGATAATAACCTATATCTAAAGGCAATTTATTCAGAACTCTGCTCAAAAAGGTAGGAGATCTGAGTAATTCTATTTTACTGGGCAAATCACTTTTTAAGGGCTTAACATCGCCAAATAGAACTCTTGAACTTTTATCAGCAAGTCCAATTTGTATAATGGATTTTGCCTCATAAATTGGGTATGTATAGCGAAGGTAGAGGAAGGCCATCAGAAACGAAATGACGAAAAACAGAACTACCCAAGCAATATTTTTTCTAGCAACCTTTAAAAATAGCTTAAAATCGAATTCATCATTTAGATTGGAAACCTTCCGTTCGACCATTTTTATTGAATAAGGTTATTTAGAATCAATAAGAGATTGAACACAAAGAAATAACCTGATACTCTTTGTGCAAAATTAAGAAGTATATCGTTCCTCGGTTCTATATATACTATGTCATTCCCTTGAAGTACTAATTGAGCTGGAGCTATTCCTTCAATGCGTGATAAATTTATTTTATATACTTTAATATCGCCCGAGGGCTCTTTACGAATAAGTTTTACTTTTCTAGCTTTGCCATCAGCAGTTATTCCTCCGCCTTGAGCAAGAGCTTCCAAAATGGTAGTATTTTGATTTCTCAAAGTGAGTACTCTTGCTGATCCACTGTTACCAGGAAAAAGGATAACTCGTTTATTTGAAACAGATACTTTAACGAAGGGATCAATAAAGAATGATCTATATCTCTCTTCGAGCATTAATTCAGCCTCCCTAATTGTTAAATCTTTAACAGGAACGCTACCCAGAACAGGTAATTTCAACGTTCCATCAAATTCAACTATAGCATTAGCACCACCATTAGCACCACCAGTGCCTCCTTCAAGTAAAGATGCTCCATTGTTTGGCACTACAGTGATGTTCAACTCATCATTTATACCAATTTTATATTGCTTAGATTCAGGTAATTGAGAAAAGTCATCGTACTCATAATTAATGCCAGTTTTGAACATAATAGCTCGATTAGTACATGAGCTAAGCGCAGCTATTGATGCTAGAAAAAGGAAGTAAATGAATCCTCTCTTAAAACGAATCTTCATACAGTGCAAATCTATTAAATTATCTGACCATTATCTTCAGCTATTTGCTGATGAGTTTCAAGAAGTTCATAATACAGTTCTGTCATATCTCTGACCAATCTTGTGTAGTGAAATTTATTCTTAACATGCTCCCATCCAACTCTAGACATTTCCTGACGTTTTTCTTCCGACTCAGTAATCTCTAATAGCTTATCAGCAAACTGAGAGGCGTCTGTCTTTGAGTGAGATAATAATGCTGTTACTCCTTCAATAACAACGTTTTCAATGCCTCCTACATTTGTTGTTACAATAGGTTTATTAGCAGCCTGCGCCTCTATTAAGCTAACTGGGGTGCCTTCGTTCAGTGATGTTAGAGCAATAATATCAAGACCAGCGCAAGCAACATCAATTTCTTTTATCCATGAAGTAAAAGTGAGTGGTTTTATTTCATTACTGCTATGCGCATCAGTGAAATCCAAATTTAACTCCCTGGCATAACCTTCCACTCTTAATCTATCCTCTCCGTCGCCAATGATGAAAAATCGAAGCTTTTTTGAAGTCTTCTTTAAAACGATTTCTGCAGCTTCAAGAAAAAGCCGATGGTTTTTAACTGGTACAATTCGACCAATAATGCCAATTGCAATCTCATCATCTTTGAGCTGATACCTCGATCTAAACTGAATCCTTTTCTCATCCATGTTTTCTGTAAATCTTGATAAATCAAAGCCTAATGGTATTACCTTGATTTTTTCCGGTTTACAGATTCGGTGAATTAAACAAAGTTCTGTTTTCTGTTTTTCACTAATGGCGATAATAGTAGAACTTCTCCTTGCCAAGTTCCTCTCGATGTTTTTATACATCACAGTTTTCATCTTACCGAAATAAGAATGAAATACATGCCCATGAAAGGTGTGAACTATAACGGGAACATTCATGTTTGATGCTGCCAATCTACCAATGGTACCAGCTTTTGACGCATGTGTGTGTACTATATCAGGCTTGAATTCCTTGATTATGTTTACCATTTTGCGGTATGCTTCATAATCGTTTTTTAAATCAATTTCCCGTTTCATTTCAGGAATGATTATCGGATCAAGACCTAAGCTTTTTACAATGAATTCAGAACTGTCTTCTGAGTCATCTTTCTCACCACCAACAAGCAGAGTCTCAAATTCAGGAGGCATGTAACGCGACAAGTATGCTGCATTGTAAGTGGGACCTCCCAAGTTAAACCTGTTTATTATACGCAGAATTCTAGGCATTCTCTATTTCAATCTTTACAAATGTATTTATTTCATCCACTTTCGCCACCACCACTGGAATACAATTAATGCCCATATTCTGGCTACTGAATCACCCGGTGAATTTGAATGCAGTTGAATTCTAAGTGCTTTTATTTCTTCTATGGCAAATAGGTTTTGCTCCTTTATGCTTGATAAAGAAAGTAGATCTCCAAAAATCAAAGAGTCTAAATCATTCCTAAACCAATGTAAAAGAGGGACTTCAAAGCCCTGTTTTGGCCGGTTATATAATTCCTCAGGGAGCATTGATCGGAAAGCATCTTGAACAATTCGTTTTCTGCCTTTTCCATTTACTTTATAATCCGCCGGAAGGCGAAAAGCAAAATCTACAACATTCACATCCAAAAACGGAGGCCGAACCTCAAGACTATTTGCCATTGACATTAGATCAACTTTTATAAGCATATCTCCGGGCAAAACCATGTTCATGTCGTTTAGGAGCATTTCATTAATATCTCCAGTTTTTCCAATATCCGCGGTGTATTGCTTAACTTTTTTCTGGTATTCATCATTTGAAACCCTTTGCAACCAAAGTTTATCCAAATAATCTTCATCAGAATAACCACACCATTGCCAATACCTTTCTCTTTCGCTCAACGATGCACCCTGACTAAATTTACGTAATTTTCTGACAATGTCGCCCAGCTTACTATTTCTAGATGCTGGCATAGCCTTCCAAAGAGGCTGCAACATTTTTACAAGTTCGGCAGCAGTTCCTCCAGTTCGCATTCTCCATTCTGCCTGATGCTTTCTATATCCCCCAAATAATTCGTCTGCTCCATCACCCGAAAGGGCCACTGTTACATGCTTTCTTGTTTCTTTACAAAGGATATAAACAGCTAAAGCGGAAGAATCTGCAAACGGCTCGTCAAGGCTGTCAAGTAATTCGAACAAATGATCAAATAAATCCTGATTTTTTAATGAAAAAACGGTATGTTCTGTTTTGAACCTATCTGCAACCAGCTTTGCATACTTTGTTTCATCAAACATTGGCTCGTCGGCATAACCAATTGAATAAGTGAGAAGCTTATCAGTATGTTGCGAGGCTAAAGCTACAACCACAGAAGAATCAATTCCTCCGCTCAAAAAAGCTCCTAATGGAACATCAGAAATCATTCGGCGCTTAACTGCACCATCCATCAAATCAACTAATTTAATGCACGCCTCATTATAGTTGAGGTTCTGAGGGTTTTTTCCTGTTTTATCTCCTGTCGTATACCAAATTCCTTTTGATACTTCTTTTTTGCTGCACTTCAACCACGAACCTGGTGGCAGTTTATCAACATCTGCGAGAATCGTATCTGGCGATGGAACGTAGTTTAGATGAGTATATACTTCCGCCGAAACTTTGTTTAACTGCTTTTTATTAAGAAAAGGAAAAATAGCCTTCATTTCTGAGGCAAAGGCCAAGCCGTCTGCAGTTTGATGCACAAGTAATGGCTTTTCCCCATATCTGTCGCGCGCTATAAATACCTCATCTTCAAATGTGTTATAGATTACAAATGCAAAGAATCCATTTAACTTTTGTAAACATGACTTCCCTTCTTTTATATAAAGATGGAGTAGCACTTCTGTATCACTAGTAGAAACGAATTCAACGCCTTGCTTTAGTAGCTCTTGTTTAAGCTCAGGAAAATTGAATATTTCACCGTTAAATATAAGAACGAAGTTTTTATCAGGAGAGAAAAATGGTTGTGAAGCAGCATTGCTGACATCTATAATAGATAGACGGGCGTGGCCCAAGGCTACTTCAGAATTCCTGAAAATACCTTTACCATCAGGTCCTCTGTGATGCAAGGAATCTAAAGAACTGTCAATTACCTCAAGCTTAGTTCTTCCTTTTTCTGTAAAGGAGTAATAACCGGTTATGCCACACATAATAACGAGAAAACCCGTATAACAATACGGGTCTTATATGATTAAAGGTGAATAACCTCTCCGTAGGCTGCAGCAGCAGCTTCCATGACTGCCTCCGACATAGTAGGGTGAGGGTGAACTGATTTAATTATTTCGTGACCGGTTGTTTCAAGCTTTCTAGCAACAACCGCTTCAGCTATTATTTCAGTAACATTAGCTCCAATCATGTGACACCCAAGCCATTCCCCGTATTTGGCATCAAAAATTACTTTTACAAAGCCATCTTTTGCGCCTGCGGCGGATGCTTTTCCAGAAGCAGAAAATGGAAATTTACCCACCTTAATGTCATATCCAGCTTCTTTTGCAGCTTTTTCTGTCATTCCCACGGAAGCAATTTCAGGATTACTGTAAGTGCATCCAGGAATATTTCCATAATTCAATGGTTCAGGATTTTGACCTGCAATTTTCTCAACACAAATAATCCCTTCGGCAGAAGCTACGTGGGCTAAGGCTGGTCCAGGAACTATATCGCCGATTGCGTAAATACCATCCACATTAGTTTTATAGAATGCATCGACAACGAGTTTGTTTTTATCAGTTTTCACTTTAAGGTCTTCCAGGCCTATTCCTTCAATGTTAGAAACTACACCTACTGCAGAGAGAACAACGTCTGCCTCGATAATTTCTTCACCTTTTTTAGTCTTGACTTTAACCTTTAACATTTTACCGGAAGAATCAACAGATTCAACTGAAGAATCAGTCATTATACTAATCCCGTTCTTCTTAAAAGTTCTTTCTAATTGTTTGCTAACTTCTTCATCTTCAATTGGAACAATATTCGGTAGGTATTCCACAATAGTAACTTTTGTCCCAATTGCATTATAAAAATATGCAAACTCAACCCCTATAGCTCCTGAACCTACCACAACCATCGTTTTTGGTTGCTCCTTTAATGTCATTGCTTCGCGGTAACCGATAATTCTTTTTCCATCCTGTTTCAGGTTGGGCAGTTCTCGGCTTCTTGTACCGGTTGCAATAATAATATTTTTGGCCGTATAGGTTGTAACTTTACCATCTGCTGCTGTAACTTGAAGATTCTTATCCTTAGTAAGTTTCCCATTTCCGAAAATGGCATCAATCTTATTCTTCTTAAAAAGAAATTGAATTCCCTTGCTCATTCCATCAGCTACACCTCGGCTTCTTTGAACCATTCCGCTGAAATCAACTTCAGCGCCTTGAACCTTAATGCCGTAATCTGATGCATGACTCAAATATTCAAATACTTGTGCACTTTTTAATAATGCCTTAGTTGGGATACAACCCCAATTAAGGCAAATACCTCCAAGCTCTTCTCTTTCAACAACAGCCACTTTCAAGCCTAACTGAGAGGCACGAATTGCGGCAACATATCCACCGGGGCCGCTTCCCAAAATAATTAGATCGTAATTCATGTGCATTCTAATCTTTACAATCAGTTCGTTCTGATGTGCCCGCGAAAATAAGGGAAATTCGTTAATACTCTTTCATTCCTTTAATCAATAATCAATGAAGGAAACCGATATTTTACAAATAAAACTCATTTGTTAAAGTTAGGAATTCTTCCGTATAGACTCCTCTTTCAACTGTCTCTAAAATAATACTACTTTCAGCGCATTTGCATTCAGACTTTGATAGAAATATCATCACTCTTTTTACAACAGAATTGTGATTCCCCTTGACATAACATAGCTTTTCCTTCTTAAAACCAACTAACTCGGCATCTTTAAGCCAGGTGTCCATTTTTATAAAAGGAATAATGAATGACGCTTTGCCATTTGCTTTGGTCATCAAAAAAGCTGTTTCCAGCCAAGCCATCTTTGAATTTTCTTCTTGATGCAGATGCCTTGCATCAAGCCTTGATTTATTTTCAGGACTTACTTGCCCATCGAAGTAAGGTGGATTAAAGATGGCCAAATCAAAATTTCCCGCATAGTCTTTTCTCAAATCATGAATATTTGAGCAAACTGAGTCGAAAAGATGAGGCCAAGGAGAATGTGTGAAATTTTCAGAAGCCTGCTGAGCGGCATCACAATCTGATTCTATAGCAGTGACTCTCGATTTACATCTTTGAGCCATCATTAAACTCAATAAACCTGTTCCAGCTCCTAAATCTACAGTGCTTTTAACATTTTCAACAGGAGTCCAAGCTCCAAGTAGAACAGAATCACTGCCTACTTTCATGGCAGTGCGATCTTGATTAACTTTAAACTGCTTGAATTGAAACCAGCTGTTTGACATAAAGTTTTACTCTTCTTCCTGCGCAGAATTGGTTTTTTTGTTCACTTGCAATAATCCTTCAGGCAATTCCATGATAATGACTTTTTTTTCTCTCTCAATTTTCTTAATCCAGTCGTCAGCAATTGGAATAAGGATTTCTTCTCCCTTATTATTTAGAACAAACAGGTCATTAGGACCATTCTCGAAAATGCTCTCAATTATTCCAGCAGAAGTGTTGGTAGTTTCATCCATGATCTCAAAGCCAATGACTTCATGATAATAAAACTTATTTCCTTTTAACGGGGGTAATAATTGCAATGGTAGAAATGCTGCACAGCCCAATATTGACTCAGCATCCTCGATCGTTTCTATATCCTCAAATTTTAAATGAGCTAGTTTATCGTGTTGAATGCGAAAGCTTTCAACGAAAAATGGAACCAATTTCCCATGAATTTCAAGGAAAATTGATTCCACCTTAGCATATCTATGAGGATCATCAGTTTCTAATTGGAGACTGACTCTTCCATCGTGACCTACTTTTTTAATAATAGTTCCTAACTGAAAACACAATTCGTGCTTCATCAAAAACTTTTATTCGCCTTTAGCTTCCTCAGCTGAATCGTCTTTGGCTTCTTCCGCCGCAGGCTCCTCTACCTTGGCTTCAGCAACTGGTGCTTCTTCAGCAGCAGGAGTTTCAGCAGCTGGCTCGGATGCAACAGCTGCTTCTTCAACAACAGGAGT
>JBBEBC010000087.1:652-24118 GCA_040882555.1 Bacteroidia bacterium | reverse complement strand
AATTAAATTATATTGTTTCATTCACAAGCAATATAATCGGCAATATGTTAATGAAAATGACTAACTTTCTGATTAATAACTTGTTGAATAAACTCTGGGGAAATCATTTTAATTACAAAATCTTTAACTATGGGAAATTCGAGAGCACTGTCGCGGTCACGATTATCCATTGAAGTAGTAATTACGTATATACTTGAGGAAGAAAAATGTTCTATCCCCAATTTACAAAATGCCGCGATTAATTCTAATCCTGACAAAACAGGCATTCGTATGTCTATAAAAATGAAATTAGGCAGCGGTTCAGAAGCGATAATCTTGCGAGAAATAAAAGATAAAGCACGAGTGCTCGAAATAAACTCCATTATCTCTGCTTTAGGATCCGTTTGAACAATTAATTCAGAATGAAGCATGTTGAAAATATCATCGTCGTCGACGAGCATAAAAGAATTAGTTGATTTCATTTTCATAATCTTTTGCATTTAGTTTTGGCATTCTAACTAGCATTGTAGTGCCAATCCCTTCCTGAGATTCGGCACTAATTTCACCATTTAATTTAGTTACTATTTCTTTGCATATATATAATCCTAACCCGGTACCAACACTTGAGGTTGTTGCACGATAAAACATTTCAAAAATGCGTGAAATACTCTTTTCTGAAATCCCAATTCCATTGTCCGTGACTGTTAAAACGAGCGCTTCATGGTCGTGTTTGACTGATAATTCAACATATGGATTTAAGATATCTTTGCGATGATACTTGACAGCATTCCCAATAATATTCTTCAACAATGCTGTTATCCTGTATTTGTCTGTAAAAATGAGATCACTTATTGTTGATTTATAATGGAACTCAAAGTAATCTTCAACAGAAAATCGTAAATCATCAAATATTGTTTGGCAAAGAGCTTTCAAATTAACTTCTTCAAGAGTAAGCCCTAAACGAGCATTTTTTGAATATTCCATAATTTCTTGAATGGTGTCATCCAACCTATTTGCGCTCACTTCAGCTAGTTGCAGGAATCTCGTAGCTTTTTCATCCAAGGTTCCCATCCGCAATACATTCATCAGAATTCCTTTTATTGACACTAGCGGGGAGCGTAAGTCGTGAGAGACTGAATAAACAAAATTGTCGAGTTCGGAATTTATTTTTTTTAATTCTTCATTTTTCTCTAAAATATCTTGCTGAGCATTAATGCTGTCAGTGATATCGAATGTGCTTCCAATTAATCGCAAAAGATTTCCTTTCGTATCTTTCTCTGCTAGAGTAAAGCAATGCAAAGTACTTTGCTTACCGGTTAAATTGTTTTCAATTCTGAATGTTTGGACAACATTTAAAGCAGTACCATGAATTACTTCATAAATACCCTTCATAACCCATTCTTTATCTTCAGGCAGAATTGAATTTTTAAAAATTGAAAAAATCAAATCAGAAGAAACTTCTTCAGAAATACCAAATTGTTGTCTCAAATTACTATTACATACTCCCGATTTATTAATTAAATCCCATTCCCAAATACCAATCTTCGAACTATCGGTAACAAGCTCAAATTTCGAGTTCATTCGTAAAATTTCTTGCTGATATTTGATTTCATCCGTCATATCCTTTTGAAGAGCAATAAAATTAACATGCTCCCCATGGTCATTAAATACCGGAATAACCTCTAATTGAACGTAATACTCTCGACCGCGTTTGTCGTAATTTAAAAGAACTATCTCAATAGGCAACTTTTTACTTAATGCTTCAGAAATGGCACTTTTCGCATCGGGACTAGTTTCTAAACCTTGCAAAAAATTACCCGGTTTCTTTCCAAGAACTTCATGCATTTCATAACCCGAGGTCTTTGAAAATGAATTATTTACCCATTCAATTTCACCGAACTTATTTGCAATGATTACACCGTTTTTTGTATTGGTGGCAATCATAGAGAGTTTTTTTAGTTCTATTTCAGATTGGGAGATTCGCTCTAACTGCTCTTTAATTTTAGTGTTTTTATTTCTATTGAGAAACTGAAGTTTTATTTTATCAGAGAAAACACTGAAGATACTTTTGGTTCGGTTATCAATATTCCTGTATAATTTGGCATTAGAAACACCAACAAAGCCAACAGCCAAGAGGACTGAATTCTTAGTATCGTCTTTAAACAAAAACCCCAAAACATCAGAAAAAACATGTAATTCTTTGTGTTTCTGTATATCTTCTTTGTTTAAATGAATATTATTACCTGTAGACAATACATTAAATAAAACAGATATTAAATGCTGCTGATTTCCTTTATAATGGCCCAGTCCCTCGGAACTAAAATAGCCCGAGTTTAAATCTTCAGAATCGCCAACAAAAACTATGGAGGATTCGAGTTCTAAAATATCAATAATTCCATCCGTAACTAAGTTTATAAACTCAAGCTCTGAGGTTGCTTGAAGTATGGCAGCACTTAGTTTATTTAAGCGTTTATATTGCACTAACTCTTGATCAAGACTATCGCGCGCAATAATTAGTTGCTGTTCAACAGAAGAAAATTGAGTAACTCTTAATTGCAATTCAGCAAAATCGCGTTTTAGCCTTAAGTATTGGTCGCTAGTATGCATAATTTTATGTCGTTAATACTATTACCGACATAAAACATAAAGTGCAGTAGTATAATTGTGAAAGGTATTCTCATTACCCAGTCGCGCAAATTCACCAAAGCCATACATTCCAATCCACGGAGGGCATTCTCCATTTGTATAAAAGGGAAACTGCATTTTACCCACTAATTCTTCTTTGATTATTCTATTGAATAAGAATCGACCCCGCGCAAGACAATCAGCATGAAAAACAGCAATTGGCGTTCTTCCACTTAACTTTTCAACTAAACATTCAACCATATTATCCATTTCAGAAAATATTAAATCTTCATCTCGCACTGTAAGCCAGAGTGATGTTCCCTCCTGAATTGTTGTTGCATAAAACATGGCACTGCCTTCATGTTTTGTTACTGCCCTTAAAATATGTTTATTCCCATACTCAATAGCTAATGCTGGGGATAATTCTTCTGCTAGCGCCCCTATTGGTATTGAATCAACGCAAGTTGCGTCTGAACTTAATCCTAAACGATTAATATATTCTTCCCAAGCGGGATTGCCATTTAATTCAAGAATTTTATTCCCTTCTGATTTGGTAACAATTAATGGATCTCCAACAGCTACAAAACCATGGGTTGCCTGAGTTTCTATGCCAAGACTTGGATCAGAAAATCCTATCACAAAAGCACCATGCTCAAATACGTTATTGTCGACTGTTTGATAGCTAATAAAACCCCTCATATTATCTGAAGAAGTTGCTCCGAAAATTGTTATACCTGCTCCGAAAACCTCATCAAAAGCCCTAATACACTCGTTGTTATCGATATCGATACCGGAAGCCATGAAATAAAGCATAGTGATTTGTTGTGTTGAACTGGCTTTTAATCGAACTGCCATTTCCTTGCATTTCAGATATGAATTATAGCCAAATATTCCATCACAGCTTTCAACCGCAAATTCATTCCCTCGAACGGCCATTACTGCGATATCCTTCAACGACTCGCTCACTCCTTCTTTTCCTACAACACCGCAACAAGAAGCCCCTAATACTCGAGCGTTGGGAGCTAGTATTTTTGCCTGTTCAATTAGTTCACTAAAATCGTGACCTATAGAAGCATGAATTAATAATAAGTCGCATGTCGAATACTGATCACCCATAGCAACTTCTAGACATTCTGTTATGGCTCTTTTTGAATTTACAATTCGAGCACTCGCGGAGAAAAAATCAAGCATAATTAAAGAGTTATAATTACAATTTTACTGATAATAAATCTTGATTTTTTAATCAGTCCGTAAAATGAGTATTAGCGCCTATTTAACAACTATCTAGATCAATTTTAAAAACATTATAAAAACTATATCTCTGCTACATATTGGACATTAAAAACCCTATTTAATGAACATTGGACAATATGGGTAATCTAAAGCTAGGCTCCCAAAAGCATATCCGTTTTTAAGAATTAAGAGAGTTTACTTAGCGATGCTTAAATATGGATCAACTAGCATAATAGCTAAGCCAAATTAACCTTGAATAAATTGAAGGTGCCATTGATACCTCTTAAAGCAACGCTGAGCATCTTGTTTGCGCATTCTATCTGTAGCGATGCATAAACAGAAAGCTACATATCAAAAAAAATTCAAGACCTTTAAACCGACTTGTTAGAATCGGAACCTCCATAGAGGAAGAAAGAATAGCAGCAAAAAAACAATGAAAGAGGCATTATCAAGAAAAACATTTGAATGAAAAACACCTAAATTAATAACTGATCTTAAAGACTTTAAATGAACAGATTAAAAACTTATCCATTAACTCTACTAAGACAAGGAAGCTAATTCATACATTTCTGAAGTCTAGATCACAATCAAATTATTATCGAAGAGAGAAGTATTTTTGATAATTCCCAATTTTAATAACACGAGCAATACTTGATTAACCTAAGAGCCATTTTGTCTTAAATTTTGAGCAGATTGGATGGGATAGACATACTAAACTTTAATAAAGAGTGATTACCTACTAAACCAAGTTTTGCAATTATGTTGGCTCGATGATTCTCAATTGTTTTCGAGCTATTAAAACGCTTTTCAGCTATTTCTAAGGAAGAAAATCCTACAGAAACTAGGTAAAGGATTTCCGTTTCGGCTTTCGTAAGAACTTTTAATCTTTCCAATAAAATCTCCTGCTCTTGTGTTGGGGCATCAGAAGAATTATTAAGATCTTTAGCTAGCGCATCCGTAAGTGCTTCTATGCGCCTAAAGCGAGCTGCTATCGAATTCAAAAGCTCTTCGCGAGTAAAAGGCTTAGTCAGGTAATCATCAGCGCCCAGGTCCATTCCAGAGCGTATATCACGTGCTTCAACTTTTGCCGTTATAAACACAAAAGGAATATGCGCAAGTGATTTATCATTCTTGATTTGATCAAGTAACCAATATCCATCCTGCTTTGGCATTTTAATGTCACATAAAATCAAATCCGGACGAAATTCATAAACCTTCTCAAGGCCATCTTCACCATCTTTTGCACTTTGGCAAATAAAATTTTCCAGCTCTAGAATTTCGATTATATTCTCTCTCAAAGCACTCTCATCATCTATTACTAATAACTTCTTCTGCATAGCTAAATGTATTTACAATTTAATTGGTAGTTGAATAACGACTTTAGTTCCCGATGGAATATTATCCATTATAATAATTTCTCCATTATGTAATTCTAACAATTGCTTAACGATTACTAAACCTAAGCCAGTTCCTTGAATATTCGAAGCATTGGAAGCTCTAAAAAAGGAATTAAACAGATCTCCTTTTTCATCTTCTGGGATACCGATACCAGAATCATTCACTTCTATTATTACAAACTCTTTGCTTTTATCAATGACCACACTCGGCGAAGGCATACCCTCTGAATATTTTAAAGCATTTGATATTAAATTAAAAAACACTTGTCTTAATAAAATACTATCACCTTCAATTTTAACTTTATGAATATTAGAAACTAATAAAATAGGACTTTCATCAGGGAGGTTTAAATTAAATTCGAGAACAACTGCAATAATTAACTCATCGATAAAAAACTCGCTTGGTTTGTATATTAGTTTGCCTGCATTTAGTTTTCCAACATAAAGAATATTATCCATGATTTTAGTCATCCTGCCAATTTCTTCTCCAATTCTAAGTTTATGCTTATCAAAAATCAAATTAAAAGTATTAGAGAAAACAGGCTGATTAATCTTAAATGCATGACCTAAAATATCTATGCTTGATTGAATAGTAGCAAGTGGAGTTCGAAATTCATGCGAAGCAAGGTTAACAAAATGGCTTTTTAATTGATTTAAATGTTTTTCCTTTGTCAATGATTCAATAAGTGTTTGCTCTGCATTTTTTATGGCTGTAATATTATTTTCAATAGCTATAAAACTAGTCACATCGCCTTGCTCATTCTTAATTGGCGTAATATTTATATATAACCAAAATTTATTCTTTGCACGGTCATAATTTAATATTTCGCCTTTAAAATGCTCCCCTTCTTTAAAACTTAAAATAATGCTATTTATTGTTTCTTGATTTGTTTCAGGACCTATCATAAAATCAGATGGACGAACACCTTTAATTTCCTCAAGAGAATACCCAAATAAATCCTCAAAACTTTTATTTACCCATTCTATATTTCCATATTTATCAAAAATAATTACAATAGAATTAGTTTTTTCAGCAACTATTGCTAGTTGTTTCACTTCTTCTTGAAGCTGTAAATCCTCTGTTATGTCAGAGCTTAAGCAAATCAACCCTCCATCTGGCAGAGCTGTTAAAGAGATCATTTGATGAATATCAGACCCGTCCTTCTTAACCCCAACCGTATGCCCTCGAAAGTAACCTGTTTTCGCAAATTCAGGAAAAATTTCATTTTCTATTCTATCAATTTCGGATTTAGAATACATAATTCTCCAACTTTCCCCCAGAAGTTCTGCGTCTGTTGAATATCCAAATGCCTCAACATGCCTTTTATTTAGAAAAGTGTACTCGCTATTAGCATCCAAAACGGCTATCCCTTCCATAGAATTTCCTACCGCCAACAAAAGCTGATTAATAATCTCCTCAGCCTTTTTTTCTTTGTTTATATCTCTTAAAATACAGTATATATTGCCGCCTTCAGCTCTCTCGATATTAAGATTTAGTTTAATCTCAACAATTATCTCAGCACTTCCTGTTATCAATGATACCACAATCCGTTCGCCACCTACACTCTCGCCTTTTGCTAATTTATCCAGCGAATGTTTAAATATATCCTTATCACGATTGCTGATAAATGAATTTAATGTTCTATCATCACATTGAGCATCTTCAATTTCAGCTAAAACAGACCAAGATTCATTGGAATACAGTATTTCACCCGCCTTGTTTATTTCAAGTACAGCATCATTTAAAGAATTTAAGATCGTCTTAAAACGCTTTCTCTCTTGGTGTATATCTGTTATGTCAACACCATAACCAATATAAAAGTCATTTGAAGTTAAATCTCTTATTTGCTTAATCCTTCGAACCGTCCATGAATCTGCTCCATTTGGACCCGTCTTTTTTGTTGATTCAATTACTTCAGCATTTTGGTTTTGAACTGCCTTATTAAATTCCTGTCGCCGAGCTACTGCCATGCTTGAGGAAATTCCCTTTCTCTTGCAATAATCAAAATCGTCTTTACCTATCATCCACTGCCGTGTTTCAGCATCCTTAATCGCTCTTTTATTTGTAAAAAGGTATTTGTGATTTTTATCAAAAACCGCTATGTCTGCCGGCAATTCATCAAGAATCATTTTATAGAAGTTAGCTTCTTCTACTTGACTTTGATTGTTTCTAATGGTTATAAGCGATAAATCCTGATCTTTTAATGGTTTATATTCGACAGTAAAAATTGAATTTGTTTGATTAAAATCGAAGACTACTTTCTCAACTACTTTACAATTCTGTGAAATTGATTTAACGACTCCCTGAAAAAAGAAATCCGTCTTCTTTAGATGAAACAAACGCCCCTCAACAATTTCTTTTTGCTTTATGAGTTCCTTATCATGTAATAATTTCAAAGCAAAATCATTTATTTCATGAACTACTCCATCTGAACTAACTAACAAAACCCCACCTTGAAAATTACTCGAAAGGCTTTCGAATAGTGCCTCAATTAAATCTTCGTTGTATGCTTTACTTGCGTAGACTTCTATTCTATTAAGCATGGATGTGGTAGTAGAAAATTAATCCCCAAAGATAGGTGCTAGCATCTAGCCGGCGATGAGTGCTACTACCTATTTTGCTTTTTCGTTCATACAGAAACAACACCATATAAAGCCTTTAAATAAACTGATGCTCTTCCATCATCGCCTGAAATAACAATCAAATAACTCCATTATACATCTACCTTCATTGAGTAGTCGCTTTTATTTCGTTTGTTTTATGAAAGTACTATAAGTTTTCTAAGAAACTTCAATTAGGTGATCATTTTAATATCAAGCCTAAAGCCCTTTTACAAACTTTCAAGGTAGAAATTGTTTTATCTGCGCTAGGATGACAGCTTACTAACATAAAAAGCCACTCCAAGAAAGAGCGGCTTTTTTTATGTCAGTATTTACTCGAACTCAGTTTTTAATTATTTTCTGTACTTCGCGACTGCCGGCAGATTCAACTGAAATAGTGTAAACGCCAGATGATAAATTACTCAAGTTCAATGTTTCAATAACTGAAGTTTCTTTGCTATTCACATTGTTAGTCATAATAATACGACCAGTAAGGTCTGCAATACGAATGACTGCATTTTCAATCGTTGCTCTTTGGTTAGAAACGTTTAAAATATCAGCGCTTGAATTTGGATATCTTTCCAAGCGAAAGCCCCTCTGTTTTTGATTCGTTGGTGGCTTCACTTCATTCCATTAAGACCTTTGCTTACATTTGCCAACCTTTTTAACATCGCACTGTTTCTTCTCCATGCAATCACCTCAAATAGGAGTTTTAATTCTTCAACTAGGCACACCCGACAGTCCCAGCACTGCCGATGTACGAAAATATCTTCGTCAGTTTTTAATGGATTCGCGCGTTATTGACGTGCCTTACATTTTGCGTCAAGTGCTCGTAAATGGCATCATAGCTAATTTCAGAGCTCCCAAATCGGCAAAGCTGTACAAAGAAATTTGGACCGAACAAGGTTCTCCTTTATTGATCTATGGCAAAGAAGTAAAAGCAAAACTTCAAGAACAATTAGGCAGCACATATCTAGTTGAGTTGGGAATGCGCTACCAATCGCCCGACATGGCAATTGCACTCGAGAACTTCCGTAAACACAAAGTAAAAGAGCTCATCCTTTTGCCCCTTTATCCGCAATTTGCTTCTTCTAGCACAGGTTCATCTTTGCAAAAGGCCTTTGAGATTATCTCGAAATGGGAAGTCATTCCCGAAACTCACGCAATCGCATCCTATTATACGCATCCAGACTATATAAAACTTTGGGCAGATAAAGGTAAAGCCATGCTAAACGATGACTTTGATGCCTTGGTGTTTACCTTCCATGGTGTTCCATGGCGACATATTCGTAAAAGTGGATGCAGCGAGTCTTGCCAAGCTGGACCAAAAGATTGTCCTATTATTCACGACGGAAATAGCGTTTGCTACCGCGCTCAATGCTTTGCAAATGCAAATGCTGTCCGCGAAGCGATGAACTTTCCAAAAGAAAAAACTTTTATCACCTTTCAATCGCGTTTGGGAAAAGACCCTTGGTTAACACCATACACCGACAAAACATTTATCCGCTTGGCAGAAGAAGGGAAGAAGAAACTCCTTGTGTTTTCTCCCTCATTTACAGCCGATTGCCTCGAAACAATTCATGAAGTTGGAACCGAATACAACGAACTCTTCCAAGAACATGGAGGTGAAGAACTAGTTTTGGTGCCAAGCATGAACACCGATGCCGGTTGGATAGAATTCCTTAAGAATAGCGTGCTCAGAAAAAGTACTCGTTGATTCATTCTTTTTTTTCACTTTTACACTCTGACTTAAAGTTTCACGTTATTCCGGCGCATGCTTCCAAAACAGCTACGCTTTCTTCATCCGTATTTTCATCTGATAGGCTTGCTGCTCATGATTGTTGGCTTGCCCTTTTCAAAGCTATTGATGAGCCTCTCTCAATTCTTTGTTGGTATCAATTGGATTTTAGAAGGTAATTTTAAAGACAAATGGCAGCGGCTTAAACGCAATAAAAAAGCGTGGATGCTGATGGGAATTTTCCTGATGCTGCTGCCCGGAATGCTGTACACACAAAATCTTGATGCCGGCTTAAAAATGATAAGGATCAACCTTCCTTTACTCATTTTTCCATTGGTATTGGGCTCGCGCGATCCGCTTCCAAAAGTTTGGTATGAAAGCATTCTAAAATTGAGCATCTTCTTGGTTTGGCTTGCCACGCTTGCTTGCACCATCTGGGGTTTGCCACATTGGTTGAACGCCGAATTAACCGATATACGCAAGATCTCTATCTTCATTTCTCACATCCGCTTCGCGCTAATAATTAGTTTCTCTGTGCTTCTTTGTTTTTGGATGCTGGTTTACAAACCTTTTATCATTTCGAAGATTCAAAGGTTTCTTTTGTTAGGAATGATGCTATGGATGATTGTTTTTTTATTCATACTTCAATCCCTCACAGGGATTTTCATCTTAACGGGAATTCTATTTGCTTGGGCTATTTTTTTAGTGATGCGCAAATTAAGTCGATTGAAAATTGCTTTGATTTTTGGACTTATTACTTCAAGTTCCGCATTTCTAATTTATCAAACTCATTTGGCTTATGTTGATTACTTCACTCCCGAAGAGATATACAGTCAACCTCTACCTAAGACTACAGCTCTCGGAAATGGCTATTCGCATAACCTTTCGGTGATTGAAAATGGTCATTATGTGTTTAGCTTTCTTAGTCAGGATGAACTTATTGAAGCTTGGAAAAAGAGGAGCAATCGTGATATCGACAGTGCTGATGGCAAAGGACAACTTACTTATGCAACGTTAATCAGGTTCTTAAATTCGAAAGGTTTACCCAAAGATGCTTCAGGCGTTAATGCCTTGAGTGAGAAGGAAATAAACTACATAGAAAAAGGTATTGCCAATGTAAACTACACAGGTTTGTGGGGCATAAAAATGCGGTTTTACCAGTTGCTCTGGGAAGTGGATTATCTCAAACGTGGCAGCACCGAAGGGACAGGACACACCTTGGTAATGAAACTTGAGTTCTTGAAAAATGCCGTTCTAATTATTAAAGAAAACCCATGGATTGGAGTTGGTATCGGCGATGTGAAAAATGTATTCATTGAGCATTACAAAAAGGTAAATAGTTGGCTGGCCCCTCATTGGAGGATGACTTGCCATAATCAGTATTTATATATTGGGGTCGCTACCGGAGTACCAGGAATGCTACTCTTTCTGTTTATTTTCTTTAGGCCCGTCACGCTCGACCCTTATCTTCCCTTAATCATCTTTTTCATCATTGCTGCCATTTCAATGATTTCTGAAGACACGCTCACCACACAGGAAGGTGTTTCGTTTGTAGCGTTCTTTTACTCTTTCTTCCTCTTTTGCCGCCCTTTAAGAAAATCTTCTATCGAGGAGGATTCTTCCTCTTCCTGAACGGGCTCGTTCTTGCTTAGCCCAGCAATAACAAGAACTATTTCCCCTTTCGGGGGATGATTGGAGTAGTGTTCAACTAAATGAGTCAAAGCACCACGCTGTACATCTTCAAATTTTTTTGATATTTCTCTAACAACAGCTGCTTGGCGATCTCCTCCAAAAAACTCTGCAGCTTGCTCCAAGGTTTTCATTAGGCGATGAGGAGATTCATAAAAAACCATTGTTCTATTTTCTTCGAGAAGCTGTTTGAATCGACTTTGTCTCCCTTTTTTATGTGGAAGAAAGCCCTCGAAACAAAACCTGTCGCAAGGCATTCCAGAAACCACTAAAGCAGGAATTAAAGCAGCAGGTCCGGGAAGGCATTCAACTCGAAGCCCTTCTTCGATGCATGCTCTCACAAGCAAAAAACCAGGATCAGAAATTCCGGGAGTACCTGCGTCTGATACCAATGCCACTTTAGCGTGTTGCTTCACTTGAGAAACCACATAAGCAAGAGATTGATGCTCATTGTGAAGGTGAAATGGCTTTAAAGGTTTGCTAATTTCAAGGTGTCTTAAAAGATTGCCCGAAGTGCGAGTGTCTTCAGCAAAAATCAAGTCGCATTCTTTTAATTCCCGAATAGCTCTTAGGGTAATATCTTCGAGATTACCTATTGGCGTAGGAATTAAAACAAGGTGCCCCATTTTTAGGCGTTGTGCAAATAGCGTCTATTAAGCAAATCGGCAAGTCCTTGAAAAGCTTTGCTCTCAGGATCCCACTTATATTTATTCTTCAAATCTTGGAAAAAGTCCTCTGCCTCTTCATAGTTTTCGAAGTTGTTCAACTTATCCAGCGCTTCGTTGTATTCGTTGATGTTGTTCTTGAAGAGGTCTTTTAGATAAGCGAACTTCTCATTTATACCAATTGAATTCTTAATATTTGAAATAGGCTGTTTTCCAGCTTGAGAAGCAACTGTTTTCTCAGTTGGCTTGGCTATTTTATCGTAAAGAGAAGCTGCTTTTTCGAAAATGCTTTCCTTTTTAGCCTCATTTGAAACAGGCTCAGGCTTGAATTCTATTTTACGAACTGTAGGAACAAAATCCTTCTGACGTTCTTGTAATAAATCTTTTTTAGGACTTACAGGCGGAAGTTTATCCTCCTGAATCGAGCTGGTTGCAGCAGTTTTTTGCCAACTTGGAGTTTCTTCCTTCTTTTCGGGTTGTGCTTCCTCTATTTTCTCTTCAACCGGCTTTTCCTCAGCTTGTACTGGCTCTATAACCTCCTCTTTCACTTCAGGAGCTATTTCAGATTCTAGCTGAGCTAGTTCCTCAGCAACTACTTCAGAAATGATTTCAGGCTGAACTTCTTTTTCAGCAATCACTTCAGGGACTTTGTCCTCTTCCTTTTGAACAGGTTCAGGCACAACAATTGGTGCAGCCTCAACTTTTGGCTCTGCTTTAGGCGTTTCTACTTTTACCGCAATTGGTTCTTCATCGCGCGAAGCGATTGCCCCTGAAACTGCTTTTCTTCTTTTTATTTCCGCAATTGTGCGTAAATCAAGAAAGCTCTCATATAAGTCTCTCACATCTTTTAGTGCAAGATCAACTTCAATAAGAGGTATAGAATCTTTGAAATGAATTATCCTACCATATTGTTCTTCAACTTTATACAGTAGTTGTGTTATGTCGTCGTGAATGCGTTTAGCGTCCATAGCAGATTAGCCGAATTGAATCGTGAGTGTTTTATGTAGTTTTGTAAAAAGAAAACAACCCTGTAAAAGTAGTAATTCAAATCGTTCCAACTATGTTTCTTGAAAACACCATTCACCCACAAAAACGTCACGGTTGGATAGAAGTTATCTGTGGCTCAATGTTTTCGGGCAAAACAGAAGAACTTATCAGGAGATTAAAACGTGCAAAGTTTGCAAAACAACGTGTAGAAATTTTTAAACCTGCGGTTGATATCCGATACGATGATGAAGATGTGGTATCACACGACTCGAATTCCATTCGTTCAACTCCCGTAGAATCATCACAAAGCATCTTACTGCTTGCCGGAGATGTAGAGGTAATTGGTATTGATGAGGCTCAGTTTTTTGATAAGGAACTGGTGAATGTATGCAATGAACTAGCGAATCAAGGCTGCAGAGTTATTGTTGCTGGGCTCGATATGGATTACCGAGGAAACCCCTTTGGTCCTATTCCATCTCTTCTGGCAACAGCCGAATACGTGACTAAAGTTCATGCTATTTGCATGGTTTGTGGCAATTTGGCAAATCATTCTCATCGACTCGACACAAGTAATGAGAACTTGGTTTTACTTGGCGAAACGAATGAGTACCAGCCACTTTGCAGAGCTTGTTTCTATAAGCTCAACCCTTTGCCATATTCAGGAAAGCAGAATAAAAAAGCGTGATGAAGTTTCACTTGAAAGACATCGCAGAAACAATTCAGTCTGAGCTCATACTTGGTGAAGCTTCACCAACCTTAATTACTGAAATTTCATTCGATAGTCGTAAAATACACCAGGCCGGAAATAGTCTATTTATTGCTCTAAAAACCGAAAGAAATGATGGTCATCGTTATCTTGACACAGCCTATCGAGCAGGCGTAAGAAATTTTTTGGTTTCTTCCTTACCCGAACAAATCAAGGATGCCAACTACTTGTTAGTTAAGGATACCTTTAAGGCCATTCAATTATTATCGCAAAATCATCGAAGCCATTTTTCAGGAAAAGTTATTGGGATTACCGGCAGCAATGGTAAAACCTGGGTGAAGGAATGGCTTAACTCATGTCTTTCAAATTATAGAGAAACGTATCGCAGTCCGAGGAGCTATAACTCCCAACTAGGCGTGGCTTTATCGGTTTTAGGCATACCATTAGAAAAAGAATTTGCACTCATCGAGGCAGGAATCTCTATGCCTAATGAAATGAATTCACTAGAAGAAATGATTCTGCCTCAATTGGGTATTTTCACCAACATCAGAAGTGCTCACGCCGAAAATTTCGAAAATATAACTCAGCATATTCTTGAAAAACTGAAGTTGTTTCGCAGATGTAATAAACTTATCGTAAGCAGCGATTATCCTGAAATTATCGAGCAGGCCAAAAGTCAAAATATCCCTCTTTTCGTTTGGGGGAAAAATGAAAAAGATGATATAGCCATCCTGCGAAGCAGAAATACTAAAAAAACCTGTGAATTAAGCCTCAAATTTAAGGCTGAGCTTTTTGAATTGAGTATCCCTTTCAACGACGAGGCTTCTGTAGAAAATGCCATGCATGTATGCGCAGCCATGTTAGCATGCGGTATTCCGACTTCAGAAATAAGCAAAGAAATAGCTCAACTTCAGGCACTTGAGATGCGCCTCGAGTTTATTCAAGGTAAACGAAACTGCACCATCATTAATGATACTTGGAGTGCTGATCTCGATTCTTTACGCATAGCTTTGGAAGCAATGGATGAGCAATCGCTCGAGAAGAGAACGTTGATTGTTTCTGATCTCTTAGAAACTGGTTCTAAACCTGAGGAGCTTTATTCTAAACTTGCCGAATTATGTGCAAGAAAGAAAGTCACCCGAATTATCGGAGTTGGAGAGCAGATTTCACGATTTGCGCATTTCTTTGGTATGGAGAAGCAGTTTTTCATTTCGACCGAAGCGTTAATCAATCACCTGCCTGTACTTGATTTTAAGGAAGAATGTATTCTGTTAAAAGGAGCACGCATATTTGAATTTGAGAGGATTGCTTCGCAGCTTCAGGAAAAAACGCATGAAACGGTGCTTGAGATAAATCTGAGCGCCATGGTTGAAAACCTCAACTTTTATCGCTCTTTAGCAGGGAAAAATGTAAAAACCATGGCCATGGTGAAGGCCTTCGCTTATGGAAGTGGCAGTATTGAAATTGCGCATGTGCTTCAGTTCCATGGCATTGATTACCTCGCTGTAGCTTATGCCGATGAAGGTGTTGTTTTAAGGAAAGCAGGAATTAATACTCCAATTTTAGTGTTAAGTCCCGAAACGGACAGTCTAGCCGATATGCTCGAATATAATTTGGAGCCCGAGATATACAGTTTCAGGATGCTCGATTTATTTCTCGCAGAGCTCGGAAGAAGAAATCAGGATGAAACAGCCCGTGTTCAAATAAAGCTCGATACTGGAATGCATCGTTTAGGCTTTGAAGAAAAAGAAATTCCTGAGTTAATTGAAAAACTGAAGTCCGAACCAAGATTGCAAGTGGTTGGAGTATTTTCTCATCTCGCTGCAAGCGGAGAACCTGAGTATGATGATTTTACCCTGCAACAAATTCAGGTTTTCGAACGTGGCTTTGTCATGATTCAGGAAGCCTTTGGCACAAAAATATTCCGACATATTCTAAATTCTTCTGGAATAAAACGTTTCCCTGAGGCGCGTTTTGAAATGGTTAGGCTTGGGATTGGTCTTTATGGAATTGGCTACTCTGAAGAACAAAACTACCTCAAAGATGTGAGTCGCCTTCAAACTACATTATCTCAGATAAGAACACTTGAACCCTCAGAAACAGTAGGCTACAGCAGGAAAGGAAAACTAAGCAGAACTTCGAGAATTGCAACAGTTCCTGTTGGATATGCTGATGGCTTTTTGAGGAAATTAGGAAACGGTAAATCAGGCTTTAAAATCCACGGAAAATTTGCTCCTACTATTGGAAACATCTGTATGGATATGTGCATGGTAGATGTAACCGATATTCCTGAAGCAAAAGAAGGTGATATAGTCGTTATTTTTGAGAATGCTGATGACATCCGGCGATTAGCCGAAACCCTTGAAACTATTCCGTACGAGATTCTAACCGGGGTTTCAGAACGAGTGAAAAGGGTGTATATACAGGAATAAAACTAGAAGATTTCTTCTCGATGTGCGTGTTTCTGAATCAGATGAAGGTGACTATGTATTTCAATATAATGAGCAATATGTGAAAGAGAATCCAACAGGATTGATAACGTTTACAATGCCTGTGACAAATAAACCATATTCGGAGAACCGTCTTTTCCCGTTTTTCGAAGGCTTAATTCCGGAAGGTTGGTTATTAGATATCGCTTCCAAAAAATGGAAAATTAATCGAAATGATCGTATGGGATTATTGCTAGCATGTTGTCAGAATTGCATTGGAGCAGTAAGTGTTGAACCGATACATGAATCAAATGAAGACTCCTAAAGCTATCAACCTAGTTAACAAATGCCTTTACTGTTATGAGGCTTTAGAGAATAGGATTGACTTTCATGAAAAATGCTCTTTAGAATTCTTTGTAACATCAAATTCTCCCACAATCGAATATTCACTAGGTGAAATGGAAGAACTAGCGAAACAGATTGTTGAAAGAAGTATTGCAGTGCCTGACGTTCAACCCAAATTATCGATGTCGCTTTTGAAAGGAACAACCAATAATCCAAATTCAATACTTACTGTTATTGGCATAGACAATTGGAAAGGAAACCATGATGGATTTGCCTATTTTACATATTGCTGGTAAATGGGAATTTCATACTCCTAGAATAAAACTAGATAAAGACGAAATTGCCAGAAGCGTCGTTTCTCCTTTTCGCTTACTTTGCATTAAATATATACGAAAGTGTCAATCCAAGTTTCAAATGTTACTAAAGTTTATGGGGAGCAAAAAGCTCTCGATGATGTTTCATTTCAAGTAAATAAGGGAGAAATCCTCGGTTTTTTAGGTCCGAATGGAGCTGGAAAATCAACCATAATGAAAATCATCACCACCTTTATTCCTCCTTCAGAAGGGACGGTTTCAGTTTGTGGTTTTGATATTCTCACTCAAAGTATGGACGTGCGGAAAAACGTGGGCTATTTGCCTGAAAACAATCCTCTGTACTTAGATATGTATGTAAAAGAATACCTTGGCTTTATTGCAGGCTTACATAAAATAAGTGGGAAGCAGAAGAGAATTGAGGAGATGATTGGCCTTACAGGCCTGGAACGCGAACAGCATAAAAAAATCGGGGCTTTGTCGAAAGGGTACAGACAACGTGTAGGACTTGCACAAGCGTTGATTCACAATCCTGATGTGATTATTCTCGATGAGCCTACGAGTGGCCTTGATCCTAATCAATTGGCTGATATTAGGGAGTTGATTCGCGCAATTGGCAAAGAAAAAACTTTGATGTTTTCGACTCACATTATGCAGGAAGTTGAAGCGATTTGCGATAGAGTTATCATTATCAACAGAGGTAAAATTGTGGCGGATGGAAAAGCAGATGAATTATCGCGTCAGCAAAAAAGAGGTTTTACGATTGAAGTTGAATTTGATAAGGCTTTTGATATCAATATCTTAAAAAAGATTTCGGGGGTTAAAAAAGTCAGAACGATGAAAGACTTCTCGTTCGAGCTTGTTTATGAGGGCGAAGCCGATATTCGTCCCGAAATATTCAAACTTGCTGTAGAACATCAAGCAACAGTGCTTACCATAAACAGGAAAGAGTTGAAATTGGAGGAAGTTTTCCAACAATTGACCAAATAAAGCAAGATTTATAAGGAAATATCTTACAAACAACAGTTTGTGGTTTGGAGAGTTCTTTCATATTGCTATTTTTGCCACCCACACATTAAAAAAACAAAAACTTCAATGCCCTATTTATTTACATCTGAATCAGTTTCGGAGGGCCATCCGGATAAAATCGCTGACCAAATTTCTGACGCACTTATTGATCACTTTTTAGCGGTTGATGCTTCATCAAAAGTTGCTTGCGAAACTTTGGTAACTACTGGACAAGTGGTTCTTGCAGGAGAAGTAAAGTCTGAAGCATATCTTGATGTTCAGGAAATTGCTCGTGAAGTAATTCGTAACATCGGTTATACGAAATCAGAATATATGTTCGAGGCTAATTCATGCGGAATTTTCTCCTCAATCCACGAACAATCTGCTGATATCAATCAAGGTGTTGAGAAAAAAGACCCTTGGAAACAAGGTGCTGGTGATCAAGGTATGATGTTCGGTTACGCTTGTCGCGAAACAGATAACTACATGCCGCTTCCTTTGGAAATTGCGCATCTGTTATTACGCGAGCTTGCGGATATCCGCCGCGAAGGCAAACAAATGAAATACCTTCGTCCAGATGCTAAATCGCAGGTTACCATTGAATACAATGATAATAATGAGCCTATTCGCATCGATGCAATTGTAGTATCCACACAACACGATGATTTCGATACTGAGCGCAAAATGCTTGACCAAATAAAGAAAGATGTTGTGAATATTCTCATCCCACGAGTGATGAAAAAACTTCCAAAAAGAATTCAGGCTCTTTTCAATGCTAAAATTAAATATCATATCAACCCAACGGGTAAATTCGTAATTGGTGGACCACACGGTGATACTGGTCTTACGGGACGTAAAATTATTGTTGACACCTACGGTGGAAAAGGTGCTCACGGAGGTGGAGCTTTTTCTGGGAAAGACCCTTCTAAAGTTGACCGTTCCGCAGCCTATGCTACTCGCCATATTGCTAAAAACTTAGTTGCTGCAGGAGTTTGTGATGAAGTTCTTGTTCAAGTTGCCTATGCAATTGGTGTAGCTGAGCCAGTTGGTTTATATGTTAACACTTACGGAACAGCCAAGGTTAAGATGAACGATGGTAAAATTGCTGAAATTGTAAATAAGCTGGTTGATATGAGGCCTTACGCTATTGAGCAACGATTTAAACTTAGAACTCCTATTTACAGCGAAACTGCTGCATATGGACATATGGGAAGAGAGCCTAAAATTGTTACCAAAGTATTCAACAAAGGCAAGAAGAATGAAGTAAAAATGAAAGTTGAGTTGTTCCCTTGGGAGAAACTTGATTTTGTAGAAGCTTTCAAAAAAGGCTTTGGTTCTGAAGCTAAGCCAGAGAAAAAAGCTGCAGCTAAAAAACCTGTTGCTAAAAAAGCTGCAAAGAAAGTAGCAGTGGCATAATTCTCTAATTAAATCATTTGAAAAGCCTCTGTTGTTTACCTTCAGAGGCTTTTTTGTATCATTGAAAATATTTTTATTGCCGTGGAAACAACAATCAGAAAAGGGATGACGATAAAGCATCCTATTTATGGTAAAGGAACAGTGCTCTCTGTAGAAGGGACAATTATATCTATGCATTTCCCGAATCGGGGAAATATGGATATTTCATCCAGAACTGAAGGACTTGAAATTGTAGAAGAAGAAAAAACTGAGAAATCTGAGGGGGCGATTGAAATGTCGGACATTGAAAAATCCCTCAGGAGGATTCTGGATGGATATGAATCACTTCAGGAAATTATTCCTCTTGGAGAGAAATGGGTAGGCGGTACAATGTTATTGCAGCCGGCTGATGCCTCACTGAAACCTAAAGAAATTCCCATTGAAACTTTCTTTCATAAAATTGTTTTGGTTAGGGATCGCATACGCGTGATGGAGCAGCAAATAAACTCTAATGCTAAGTTAAGCGATGAAGAAAAGGTAGATTTGCAGCAATACATCACTCGTATTTACGGAAGCTTAACAACCTTTAATATTTTATTCAAGAATTCAGATCATAATTTCGTGGGGGAAAAGAAATCTTAAGGTTTTTTGAACTCTTTTGGACAAACTTATGTTTCTTGAAAGAGATACAGACCGCAAATGGAGGGAAATGAAGATTATAATCAGGATGATTGGCAAACCGCCGATTTGCTTAAAGAGGTAGATGAAATTCTATCCTTTTCAGGAAGAAGAGAGGCTGAAGTCTTAGATTCCTTTGGCAAAGGTTCATATATCGCCACAGGTGTTAACGCCAAGTATTGTGAAACATCCTCAAGAAATTTCCTGAAGGAAGAAGATATCAAGCAACTTTGCATTCGATACCGTTTAAGATTTCTCCCTGTTCAGTTGTATTGTGGTGAGGTTCCGTATGAAGTGATTTCAAAAATCAAAGCATACGAGCACAGGAATTTGGGTAAGAAAACAGAGCTATATATTTTAGCCCCTTCAAATTTCTTTCTTCTCAAAAACGAGTACAATGACCCACTTCTTTTTGCTGTAAATCAGAACGACACGTTTGAACTACTTTGCTCTTGGGGAGATAAATCGCCTTGGTATGTGCCTGTTTTGAAATACCCCTACAGGGATTTTAAAAGCATGGTTATCAGCTCGTTGATTGTAGGCTTTATCATTGCTCTAATTTGTGGGCTAAACGGAGTATTGAATTACCCCAATATGTTCAAATCAATCATAATGAAAGTACCAATTATGATACTTTCGGCAGGGTTGTTTTCGACAATAACATTATGTTATGGCTTAATCACCAAAACCGACTTCAGTGCAGATAACTGGAGAAGTAAATATTTCAGTAAACGAATTATTTAGCTCTAAAGAAAATTTGAATCGGTACCCCGCTAAAATCGTACTCTTCCCTAATTTTATTTTCAAGGAAACGTTTGTATGGCTCTTTGAAATATTGAGGCAGATTACAAAAGAAAATGAATTGTGGGTGATGAGATTTTAATTGAGTGATATATTTTACTTTAAGGTATTTCCCTTTTATCGCAGGAGGTGGATTATTTTCGATTATTGGCAAAAGGTAATCGTTCAATTTCCTGGTTACGATTTGTCTCTTACGATTTTCATGGACTTGAATTGCCGCTTCAACTGCTTTTAATATTCTTTGCTTTTCAGTTGTGGAAGTGAATATTATTGGAACATCCTTAAACGGAGCGATTCTTTCTTGAATTAATTCTGTATACTTTTTACTTGTATTAGTCTCTTTTTCAATTGTATCCCACTTATTCACTAGGATAACAACACCTCTGTTATTTCTCAATGCAAGCCATAAGATATTTAGATCTTGAGATTCAATTCCATCTTTGGCATCCAGCATAAGCACGCAAACATCACAATGTTCTATTGCTTTTACTGTTCTCATTACTGAATAAAATTCAACATCCTCATGAACCTTCCCTTTCTTACGTAGACCGGCAGTATCGACTAGATAAAAATCATGTCCAAAAGCCTTATACCTAGTATGTATAGTATCACGAGTAGTCCCTGCTATATCTGTTACAATATTTCTCTCAATTCCTAAAAGTGCATTTACAAATGATGATTTTCCAACATTTGGTCTACCAACAACTGCAATTCTTGGAATTTCATCATCTATTTCAGTTTCGGATGTATCTGGAAGTATCTTAACCAAATCATCAAGTAATTCACCAGTACCAGCTCCATTTATTGAGGAAATTGAATATACTTCACCTAAACCCAAAGCATAGAACTCTCCTGATAAACCAATCCTTTCATTGTTATCAACCTTATTAGCAACTAACATGATCTTTCGGGAAGATTTTCTAACCACATTTGCTACGTCTCGATCAAGATCTGTAACACCCATCATTACATCCACAACAAAAAGAAGCACATCTGCTTCTTCTATTGCAATAGAAACTTGTGATCTTATTTCACCTTCGAAAATATCATCTGAACCCTGAACATATCCTCCGGTATCAACAACTGTAAATTCTTTTCCCTGCCACTCAGCTTTTCCATAATGCCTGTCGCGAGTCACCCCAGACATTTCATCAACGATAGCCATGCGGGAATCTGTTAAGCGATTAAATAATGTCGACTTACCAACATTTGGTCGTCCAACAATAGCTACAATACTTCCCATATTAATTTATATATCCAAATCTTTTTAATTGGCGGTCACTATCACGCCAGTCCTTACTTACTTTCACTTGTACGCTGAGGAAAACTTTCTTACCGAGAAACTCTTCCATGGCGATTCTTGCTTCAGTACTCACTTTTTTAAGAATCTTTCCTTGATGGCCGATTATTATCCCTTTCTGAGATTCTCTAGAAACGAAAATGGTAGCACCAATACGGATAATGGTTTCCTCATCCTTAAACTCTTCAATTGCAACTTCAACTGAATAAGGTATTTCCTTCTGGTA
Organism: Bacteroidia bacterium; assembly: GCA_040882555.1. Taxonomy (GTDB): domain Bacteria; phylum Bacteroidota; class Bacteroidia; order M30B66; family M30B66; genus M30B66. Next base: position 2,005 of record JBBEBC010000087.1, on the reverse strand, counting down.
ATTAAGAAGAATCTTTTCTCTAACTATTTCTGTGCAGAAAAAACGTTCATTCCTGTCAGTTAAGGCATCCTCATCAAAATAACGTGGCCCTTCAGGCAAATGAAAGAGTATTCTGCTCTTCAAAGTATCAATATTGAAGTTCACATTTGCAGAAACAGGTATAGTCTCGCAGTTTGGCAGTAGTTCTTTCCACTGCTCCAATCTTTTAAGAAGAAGATCCTGTGAACCAGTATCAATTTTATTAATTACAAGAAGGACAGGGACTTTAGAATTTTTTATCTGTTCTGGAACATCTTCTTCTGTCGGGTCTTGGTTGATATCCGCTAGAAATAGAAATACATCTGCATCTTTAAAAGTTCCTTCAATGAAGTTATTCATTGATTCTTGCAGCTTATAGGCTGGATTTTTAATGATTCCAGGCGTATCGCTAAAAACCATTTGAAAATTCTCATCATTGAGTATTCCAACAATTCTGTGACGAGTAGTCTGAGCTTTGGGGGTAATGATTGAGAGCTTCTCACCAACCAGCAGGTTCATGAGAGTTGACTTGCCGGCATTGGGTTTTCCTATGATATTAATGTAGCCGGATTTAAAAGGCATGATTATTTTTTTGCAAAGATACGTAAGCTAAGCCGGTATATTGCTTCAAACTTGGTATGTATCAAACTATTACTGCTACAAATAGCAATATTATTGGAAATATTTCTGAATTTACCTTCTTGAATTAAGCCGTAAGCTAATTATCTAATTAATTCACTTGAAAATAACAAGAATAAGTCTCAAGCCAAGTGTATGGCACTTACTTTAAAGGTAGATAAATGATGTTTGCCTTTGGCGGATAAGAGCCCAATTAATGAATTAATGTTTTAATGTAGGTTCTGCCGACTCCGCTTTTTAGCCACTTTTCTCTTGCTTGAGCTTCAGCTTTATTATGATTTTCTTCTTTCAAAATAACTTTCCATGGTCTGAAGTTCTTTGTCCAACCTTTTGTGCCCAACTCATTATGTGACTGAAATCGCTTTGCAAAATCACTGGTAAAACCTGTGTAATGTTTCTTTGCTGATTCTGAAAACAGCACATAAACAGTATAAATTGGTGTCTCGGCCATAAATAAACTCAGAAATAAGGCTTTGAATAGATCATTAATCCGCCATGGCGGAGACTCGAACCAATGTCCGCCTTTGGCGGATAAGAGCCCAATACGATATAGAACAAAACGGTAATAACAAAAAAAGGTCAGAACAATAGTTCTGACCTTTATATTTAGTCCGCCTTGGCGGAGACTCGAACCGATGTCCGCCTTTGGCGGATAAGAGCCCAATTAATGAATTAATGTTTTAATGTAGGTTCTGC
>JBBEBC010000087.1:0-552 GCA_040882555.1 Bacteroidia bacterium | reverse complement strand
TAGAACAAAACGGTAATAACAAAAAAAGGTCAGAACAATAGTTCTGACCTTTATAGTAGCGGGGACCGGACTCGAACCGATGACCTTTGGGTTATGAGCCCAACGAGCTACCAACTGCTCCACCCCGCAATATACCATGTCGAGTGGACTCGAAAAAAGCGAAATAAAAAGCCCCAATGAAGGGGCTTTTAAAAAAAATCGGGCGACGACATACTCTTCCACCGGTTAGGGCAGTACCATCTGCGCTGGTGAGCTTAACTTCTCTGTTCGGAATGGGAAGAGGTGGGCCTCACCGCTATAGTCACCTGAAGACTATATATTTGATTTACTCAAATAATGACATATAAAGAAAGAAAATACAAGGGAAATCTAAAAGATTGCTGCATGATAGAAAGCTTACGGGCAATTAGTACTACTCGGCTATGACATTACTGCCTTTACACCTGTAGCCTATCAACGTAGTCGTCTTCTACGACCCTTAAAAGAAAACTAATCTTGTGATGAGTTTCGCACTTAGATGCTTTCAGCGCTTATCTCAACCGAACATAGCTA
>JBBEBC010000086.1:0-24236 GCA_040882555.1 Bacteroidia bacterium | reverse complement strand
TTCTTCTGGCTTTACTTATTTCTGAAAGTATTGAAGGACTCATCGTTAACTCAAGTATTTCACTCGATATACGAGAAGTGTTAAGTTTAACGGTAAGCAGTTATTTTTCCTTCCTCATCATTGGGTTGCTATTTGGAAGTCTTTTTATTCTGCTTCATGCGCTAGTTATATCCCTTAATGAGGCAGGGTGTGGACTGAAACGATTCTTCACCATACTATTTCTCTCCATTCTTCCTGCTGTAGTTTATAGCATTTCATTTGGCTTATTAATTCCACTAGCCTTTTTCTTAGTTCTATTTTCGACTGCATTTCTTGGCTTGAAGGGTCGGCAACGGATGTCATATACCATTATGATTGCCATGGTTAGTATTTTTGCAGCGCTCTCCACTTATTTAATCTTGCACCATTCCTCTGAAAGAGAAAAAGATAGACGAAAACTTCTCGCTGTTAAAATTTCTGCCGAAAGAGATCCAATTGCCGAAAGTTTATTTCTTGAAGCAGAGCAAAAACTACTAACCGATACTTTATTAAAGTCATACTTCAAGCCTGGACCCCTGCCTATTGGGCAAGTCCGCGATTTGGCTCAGTTATATTTTAATGGCTATTGGGAAAAGTACAACATAACAGTAAACGTTTTTGGGGCAGATGAGTGTCCGATGACAGCTCTGTATACTACCACGGTTAAAGATCCGCTAACCTTTGATAGATTGATAGATTCGGTGGGGATGTTCACATTGAGCGAACGTTTCTTCTTTTTAGATGATGGTTCGGGCAGAATTAGCTACATGGCAAGACTCCCGATTTTCAATAATGAAGCTGATATTTTCCCATTAGGAACACTTTATATTGAATTTCAGAGTAGATATACTCCCGAAGAGATTGGATATCCAGAGCTATTGCTCGATAAAATGGTGAAAACCAGAACCGACTTGAGCACCTACAGTTATGCGAGATATAACAAAGGCAGACTAGTAAGTCATTATGGAAGTTTTCCTTATGAATTATCTGACTCAATATTTAGCGTTGAAGCCTACAAAGAATTCGAATTTAAGGAGGCTGGCGAATTCAATCACCTCATTTATAGGCCTAGCGATTATTCTCTCGTTGTTTTGAGCAAGCCACTTCAAAGTTTGCTTCAAGCCTTAACGCATTTTTCTTATCTGGTTCTATTTTTCAGCTTCTTAGCCTTGCTGCCATTAGGTTTTAGGAAACTATTAAGAGATAAGAGTTTAGGGCCAATTAGCTTCAAAAGGCGGGTGCAGCTCTCTATTGTATTGCTTCTTTTTCTCTCCTTAATTTTAATTGGAGGAGGTACAATTGCTTTTATTATTTCAAATAGCAACCAAAAAAACTTAAGTAATATCAGTGAGAAAATTCACTCTCTTCTTATCGAAACAGAATATATTCTGGGTAAGAAGATTGACTTAAATCAGTCAAATGCCGATAATTTGGCCTACGCTCTCACACGACAAGCCAATGTATTTTTCTCAGATATCAATATTTACAATCCTCAGGGAGATTTATATGCTTCATCTCGTTCAAAAATTTTCGAAGAAGGCCTTGTTTCTAAGAAGATAAACCCAGAAGCTTTTTATTTCCTATCAGTTAGAAAAAGCAGTGAGTATATCCATCAAGAAACCATTGGAGATTTGCAGTATGCTTCGGCTTACGTGCCTTTGAGGAATTTTGAAAATCAGGTGATTGGCTATCTCAACTTGCCCTATTTTGCCCGACAAGATGAGCTTCGTAAAGAGATTGCAACCTTTGTTGTGGCTATCGTAAATATTTATGTATTGCTGCTTGTTTTGGTAATCATTACTGCCATTTTCCTTTCAAACACAGTAACAGCACCTTTAAAACTTGTAAGAGAAAAGCTTAGTCAGATTCGTTTGGGTAAGAAAAATGAAATCATTGAATGGAAAGGCAACGACGAAATTGCCGATTTAGTCGGTGAATACAACCGTATGGTGAATGAGTTGGCCGATAGTGCCGATAAACTGGCCCGTTCTGAGCGCGAAACTGCTTGGCGTGAAATGGCTAAACAGGTTGCTCATGAGATTAAAAATCCGCTTACACCAATGAAATTAAGTACGCAAATGCTTAAACGTGCCTGGGACGATAAAGCCGAGGGCTTTGATCAGCGTTTAGAGAGGTATACTCAAAATCTCATTGAACAGATTGATACCTTAAGTCACATTGCCACCGAATTCTCGAATTTCGCTAAAATGCCTAAGATGAAATCAGAACGCGTTGAGCTTCAGTCGCTGGTAAGTAGCGCGGTTGATTTTCATCAAGGTGAAGGTGGAGTAAAAATTAGTTTTGAGAAGGAGCTCTTTTTTGCAACCTACGTTCATACCGACAAAGAGCAGATGCTTCGGGTGTTTAATAATCTACTGAGAAATGCCATTCAGGCAATTCCTGAAGAGAGAAAGGGGGAAATTCATATTCGTTTACAACAGGTAGGAGCTAAATATATTTTGAGCATTGCTGATAATGGCACCGGGATTCCAGACGAATTAAAGGACAAGATTTTTTCACCTAATTTCACTACCAAGAATGCAGGTATGGGACTAGGATTGGCACTTGTAAAGAATATTGTAGAGAATTCTGCTGGGAGAGTTTGGTTTGAGTCTAATCTTGAACTAGGCACGACCTTCTTCATCGAGCTTCCGGTATTTTCTGAGAGCTAATTCATTCTATCTTCGCAGCAAATATTAGTCATGGCTTTATATTTCCACGGAAATGCACCACTTAAGTTTCAGCATCAGTATCGCGTAACGCGCGATTACATTATTCCATATCTTGAGAAATATGAGGGCGTTAAGCCCGGAATGCATGTGCTCGAAATTGGTTGTGGAGAAGGCGGTGTTTTGAAGGCTTTCGCCGGATATGGTTGCGAATGCACCGGAATGGATCTCTCTGAATCTAAGATAGAACATGGTAAGGAGCTCCTTTCGGAGGATGAAGACGGTAAACGAATTCATCTTTTTACCGCCGATATCTATGATCAAAAAACCATGGATGATTTCAAGGGCAAGTTTGATTTAATTATCCTTAAAGATACCATCGAACATATTCCAGATCAGGATAAAGTGATGAAGCAATTGCCCATTTATTTGAAGCCTGAAGGGAAGTTGTTTTTTGCCTTCCCGCCTTGGCGGATGCCTTTCGGGGGACATCAGCAAACTGCAACAACAAAAATGGGTCAAGCACCTTGGATGCACCTTTTTCCAAGATCGGTCTATCAATCGTACTTAAGAAAAGCTGGAGAGCCAGAGCCAACAGTGGTTTCTCTCATGGAAATTTATGACACCGGAATCTCTGTTAATCGATTCGAAAGAATTCTAAGACAGACAGGGTATAAAATCATCAACCGTAGGTTATACCTTATAAATCCTATTTATAGATTCAAGTTTAATTTAACACCAAGACCTCAGTTTGGGGTGCTTTCAGCAATTCCAGTTTTGAGAGATTTTGTAAGTACAACTGCCTATTACCTACTTGCAAGGGAAGATTAAAACTTACTCAGATCGGTCGTCAACGGCGAAAGCGTGCATACTCATAATCAGCTGAGGTAGAAGTCCCGGATCCGTTTCCAAGGCATTTCCCACTACAACCAAATCTGCTCCAGCATACACAGCCATTCCAAGTTTTTCGGTCGAATCAATTCCTCCGCCAACAATCAATGGGATATTTAATTCCTGCTTAACCGCATGAATCATATCAGGAGGAACCGGCCATTTAGCACCACTTCCAGCTTCAAGATAAATGAGTTTCATTCCCAGAAGTTGTCCTGCTAAAGCAGTAGACAAAGCAAGGGAAGCATTGTCGCGGGGTAAAGGTTGAGTTTGACTCATGTAAGCAACAGCAGTGAGCTTTCCACTTTCAACAAGCATGTATCCTGTTGGTATTACCTCAATACCTGAGGCATGAAGCTCTTGGGCAGCTGAAACATGCTTTCCAATAAGCAAATCTGAATTTCTTCCTGAAATGAGGCTAAGCAATAAAAGTGCATCGGCTTGGGGATAAAACTGTGCTTCATGTCCCGGAAATAAAACCACAGGACACTTTAAGCCAGACTGTTTAATAGCTTCAACACAGGGAGGAACCTGAGATGCATGAGATGTTGAACCTCCTACAAAAATCAAATCAGGAGGTGTTTCCATAGCTATTCCAAGCAGGTGATTAAGCCTTTGGGCATTGAGTTTACCGGGGTCAATAAGCACTGCCAACAAAGGCCTACCTATTGTTTTCGATTTATTAATGAATTGCAGAATTGTACTCACTGCGCAAATATAGTTTTCATGCTTTTGAAAATTTAAAAATTGTGCAGAATCATTTCAGAAATCCTGCTCCGCTTGCATGATATCCTTCCTAAACGGCTGCAAACGCATAGCAAACAACAGGTTCTGGTGGCAACCTTACATCCTAATTCTACAATTCTAATCGGGTAAATGCTATCAGTTATTTATAGTTAAATCGTAGATATTCAGATGGTTAAGTTAAGAAAATACTCCCTTCATTTTAACTCAATCTTACACCTGTAACCGGGTGAGCAAATGCCCAAAACATCCACCTAGGGGCTGAACGTACTTTGTAATAGCCCCAAAAGCCTACAAAAACTAAAAGCCTTTGAACAACTCATACCACATCAATACCGGATCATTATGAACGGAAAAAGGAAAATTTTAAGTACTTGTGTGGTCTTGTTGATTTCAAGCTGGATGTCTTTACATGCTCAGCTCGTTACAACAGGCAGTGGGACTGTTTCGGCAAATGCCTTAGTAAGTAATATAATAGGTTCAGGCATAACCTTTACAAACGCTTCATACACTGGGCGCGCAGTAGCAGTTGGAGAGTTTAATGGATCAGCTTCAAACATTGGCTTAAATAGTGGAATAATAATTACAACTGGTCATATTAACGTTGCCCCCGGTCCAAATAATAATGGTGGAGCAACTCACAGTAATAACGGACCAAATATTCCAGAACTTCAGGCCTTAGCTCAATCAACAACCTTTGATGGTGCTATTCTCGAATTTGACTTTGTACCTCAGTCAGACTTTGTGAGCTTTAGATATGTTTTCGCATCTGAAGAGTACAATGAATATGTCTGTTCAGAGTTCAATGATGCATTTGCATTCTTTATGACAGGTCCTGGAATTGTAGGAACTGAAAATCTCGCCTTAGTGCCTTCTTCAACTACGCCTGTTACCATTAATACTATTAATAATGGTTCAGTTGGAGCTTTAGGAAGTATTGCTAATTCACCGTGTGTTCTAGGTAATTCGGCCTACTTCGTAGGAAATACTCAGAATACAGTTCAATATGATGGTTGGACAACCGTCTTAACAGCTAGTCGTACAGTTATTCCTTGTCAGACCTACCATATCAGAATGATGATTGCTGATGGAGCTGACGATATTTTCGATTCGGCTGTCTTTCTTGAAGAAAACTCATTTAATGCAGAAACATTTACAGTTTCTGTTTCAACGTTTTTTAATGATTCAACCGTTTATGAAGGCTGCACAGACGCACAAGTAACAGTAAGCCGTCCTGACGCAGATCCTTTTCCACTTACAATTTCATACACCGTTGGTGGAACTGCAACTCCCGGAGTTGATTATGCAGCACTTCCCGGAACGGTTACAATTCCTGCTGGTCAATCGAGTGTTACTTTTTCTATCGAGGGCTATGCCGACGGAGTAATTGAAGGACCTGAAACTATCATTATTAACGCTAATACTGCCTGCGGAGTAATTCCACAGGTGATTTTCCTAGAGGAAAAACCTCCAATTAGTATTTATGCTCCTGATGTTTCCATTTGTAATGGGCAAGGTCCGGTAGTGGTAAATGCTAGTCCTTCGGGAGGAGTTCAGCCTTATACTTATTCATGGAATACGGGAGCAACATCTTCTTCTATAAGTGTTAACCCTGCTTCAACAACTGTTTATACAGTTACAGTAACAGATTTTTGTGGCACAACCGCTCAAGCTCAACCAGTAGTTGATATTGCGAATGCACCTACAGCCTCAATTAGCGCCCCTCCATTTATTTGTTCAGGAGTTCCAATTACTGTAGCATACACCGGAACTGCTTCACCTGCTGCGACATACATCTGGGATTTTGATAATCCTGCATCAGTAAACAGTGGTTCTAATCAAGGCCCATATCAAGTTAGCTGGGATTCATCTGGAATCAAAGAAATTACATTACAAGTCATTGCAAATGGCTGTTCATCAAATGTTGTAAGTGCTCAGGTGCTTGTTAATCCTACTCCAACTGCTGATTTTGTGGTTGACCCAGTAGTATGCGCCGGACAAACAGCAACAATTACTTATACTGGAACTGGAACTGATGGTGGTGGCTATGGATGGGGTTTCCCAGGTGGAGTTATCATTACAGGAGGAAGAAGAGGACCATTTGAAATCCGTTGGGATTCAGTAGGAGTTTATGGTGTAACACTAACCGTTACAGAAAATGGTTGTGAATCGCCAGGCAATGAAGTATTTGTGAGTGTTCAGCCTACACCAACATCAGATTTTACAGCCGAAACTCCAGTTTGTGTTGGAGAACCATCAACCATTTCTTATAATGGAACAGCTTCTTCTACTGCAACTTATAACTGGAACTTTGCTGGAGGCATGATTTCTAGTGGATCAGGCCCTGGTCCTTATGAAATAGTCTGGAATACATCTGGAACAAAAGATGTGTTTTTGTCTGTTACCGAGGCTGGTTGTACTAGTAATATAACAACACGGCAAGTTATTGTAAATAATATCCCATCTGCTAATTTCACTGTTGCCTCGCCAGTTTGCGCCGGACAACCAACTACTGTTACTTACACAGGAAGTGCTAACAACAATGCAATATATAGTTGGGATTTTGGATCAGCTACGGTTATTTCAGGAACAGGTCAAGGTCCATATACTGTATCATGGCCAAACCCGGGAACATATCCTGTAGCTCTCGTAGTTACAAGAAATGGTTGTACGTCTAATCCATTCATACAGGATGTAGTTGTAAACGCTATTCCTTCAGCACCTTTTACAGTAGAATCACCTATTTGTGTTGGTGAAGGAGCAACAATTGCCTATTCAGGAACCTCGGGTCAGGGAACAGTTTTCAACTGGGATTTCACCGGTGGAGATATTTTAAGTGGATTAGGTGGAGGGCCTTTCGAAGTTTATTGGCAAACCCCAGGTACCAAGCAAGTAACACTTAGTGTGACTTCTCCTCAAGGTTGTCCTTCGCCACCTTCAACTCAACCCATTGTTGTTAATCCAACACCAACTTCAATCTTTACAGCCGAAACGCCTATCTGTCTAAATGAATCATCAACTGTAACTTATACTGGTTCGGGTAACCCTTCGGCTCAATATACTTGGAACTTTAATGGAGGAAATATTCTTTCAGGAACAGGTCAAGGACCATTTGAAATCCAATGGGGCACTCCAGGTATTAAAACACTAACTGTTCAGGTACAGGAAAACGGATGTATTTCACCTCCAACAACTCAGCAGGTTAACGTACTTCCTTTGCCAACAGGCTTTTTTACAGCAGTATCTCCAGTTTGTGCCTTTAGCACTACGTCAATTACTTACTCAGGAAATGCATCCCCCGGAGCATTCTTTAGTTGGGATTTTGATAATGGGGTAATTGTGAGCGGCTCAGGCCCAGGCCCAATTCAAGTTTATTGGGAAAATCCAGGACCTAAAAATATTAGATTAACGGTCGAAGAAAATGGTTGTAGCTCTTACGAGGAAGTAAATATCGTAAATGTTAATCCTATACCCACAAATAGCTTTGTAGCTACCTCGCCAGTTTGTATCGGAGAGCCGTCAATCGTAAATTACACAGGAAATGCGCTAAGTAATGCCAACTTCGTTTGGAATTTTGGAGAAGGCAATGTCTTGTCGGGTGCGGGTGATGGACCTTTTGAAGTAGTTTGGGATTCTCCCGGAATTAAGGAAATAACCTTGAATCTTAGCCAATTTGGCTGTCCGGGACCTGAAGCTGTTCAAACCGTGCAGGTTAATCCTATACCTACTTCGCCATTTATCACTGATGAACGTGTTTGTGTTGGAGTTTCGGCTATTGTCACCTACACCGGATCAGCAGGTCCTCTCGCCAATTACAATTGGAATTTTAACGGGGGAGTCATTGTTTCAGGCTCAGGTCAAGGACCGTTTCAGGTTTATTGGAACACTCCGGGCATCAAGATTATTACTATGAGTGTGGTCGAAAATGGGTGTCCTTCAACTCCATCCACCGCACAGGTGGACGTAATTCCTTACCCAACATCTGATTTTACTGCCGTGCCACTGACTTGCCAAGGGTATTCTACAACGGTTACTTACACCGGAACTTCTTTGGCATCTGCTAATTTCGATTGGGATTTTTCAGGAGGAGAGATTATTTCAGGCTCGGGTGCGGGTCCTTATGAAATTGCATGGGAAATAACAGGTGAGAAAACCGTAACATTAACAGTAAATCAATTCGGCTGTGAATCAGACCCTTCTGAGGTTGTCTTAAATGTTGCTCCAACGCCTGAAGCAATTGCCGGAGATGATCAGCTTGTTTGCCCTGGCGATGAAATTCAATTAGGTTCACCTACGGTGGATATTTATGAATATTCATGGACTCCAGCTACAAACCTTGATAACCCAACTATAGGCAATCCAATTGCTATACTTGAGAATTTTAGCAATGAAATTCAAGTAACGTCATTTATAGTCACTACTACATTAGGAAATTGTTCGGCTTATGACACTGTTGATGTGAGCGTACAACCTTTACCTCAGGCATCGTTTGATTCACCTGAAGGTCAATGCTTGCAAGGCAATAGCTTTGATTTTAATCTTACAGGAAACTTCAGCGGTAGTGCTCAGTTTGCTTGGGATTTCGGACAATTTGGAAATCCTCCGCTAAGCTCTGTTCAATCTCCACAGGATGTAGCTTTTGGCACAACAGGTACTCATATTATTACACTTCAACTTCAGGATTGGGGCTGCGCTAGTCCGGTTTATACCGATTCAGTTGTAATTTACCCTATGCCTTTGGCACGATTTGAAGCTGAAAATGTGGAAGGTTGTCCGCCATTAAACGTAACATTCACCAATTTATCCTCAGAATTTGGAAATCCTGATTATGCTTGGGATATGGGTGATGGCTTTCAAACCACAGGTTTTATCCCAATTCACGCTTATGATGAATCAGGAAATTACTCCGTCACCATTACTGTTACTACAGAACAGGGTTGTGCTAGTGAATATACAGCTCACTCGGCAGTAACAGTTTATCCAAAACCTGATGCGGGCTTTAAGGTGAATCCTCAGGTGCTAACTACAGCAACGCCTTTGGCAAATATTATTGACCAATCGTCAGGTGCAATTTCTTGGGTTTATACTCTTGGAGATGGAACTACAAGGTACGAGAGGAACTTCTCTCATAACTATCTTGAGCCAGGTGAATATGCCCTTTCTCAGAGAGTTACGAATCAATTTGGTTGTCAAGATGTAGCTGTTTATCTGCTTAAAGTAGAGCCGGTTATGACATTCTATATTCCGAATGCATTTACTCCAAATGATGATGGAACCAACGAAATCTATAAATGTGAAGGATTGAATATCTTGGATTTTAGGATGGAAATTTACACTCGTTGGGGTGAATTGGTATTCGAATCGGACGACATAGATTACGGATGGAATGGACGTAAATTCAATGATTCAACCAGACCTATGTCGCAAATGGATGTTTATGCTGTAGTTGTTTATGTTAGAGATAACACAGAATTACCTCCAAGAAGAATCGACCACCGTGTTACACTGGTGAGGTAAGCTCATTCCTTACAAAAACTAACCATGAATCTTCATCTGGTTTAAGCCATTCAAGTTCAAAGTTTCTTCTCCCTTCCGGGAGGATTAAAGAGCCAGTAAAAACTCCTGGGGTATCAGCACTGAATGAATCAATTCTGATATGTTTGGCAAATTGAAGTTGCTTTCGGCCGAAGGCTTTATAAAGCGATTCTTTTGCACCCCAAAATATTTGCAATGCAGATTGTCGATTGGAAGCTTTCTCAAGAATGGCTAACTCTTGCTGATGGAGAATCCTTGGAGCAATACTATTTAATTGAGTTCTGGTGTGTTCAATATCTAGACCTTGAGCATTCTTTTGCGAGTAAGAAATAAACAGCCACTGTTTGGTGTGGCTAATAGATACGTTTCCTTCTCTACCTACAGGCCAAGGTTTCCCGAACTCATCATAGTATATACCAAATCCAAAATCTGCGAGCTCAGAAAAACATTCCTTGCTAATTTGTTGAGAGAAGTTTTCTCCTTTTATCAATGGCTTTAAGTCAGAAATATCTATACCATTAATGACGCACTCATCTCTTTGAATGCGTAAGACTTTCTCTAATCTCTGTTTAGCTAGATAATTAATCACGTTATCTTAGTGGACTATTAGTGTAACACTACGATTTTGACTATTTTTACCTACAATAAATTTTGATTTGCTCATGGCAACAAATCTACGAAACATAAAGTATTTCTTCATTTCTATTCTTTCAACTCTATCGTTTACAAGTACTGTAAATGCTCAGTTTGATGTAGATACAAGTCTAACCAACCAAGAATATATAAATAATTTAGTCGGATTGGGAGTTTCCTTTGGTAACGTCCAGTTTCAGGGAGATGGACAAGCAATAGGATATTTCTCAGGAGCTAGTAATAATCTTGGTTTTTCCAATGGAATCATTCTTTCAACTGGTTTAGCTACTGCAGCAGACGTGAATGATTTTGGATTTGGTTTCCTTGAAAATGGACTCACGAATATTCCCGAACTAGCAGGATTTGTTAATAATTGCTTTACTCCTGGCGCAACTAATGATGGTTTAATACTCCAGTTTGATTTTGTTCCTCAATCCACTCCTGTGAGTTTTAGGTATATTTTCGCTTCTAGCGAGTATCCTACTTATGTCTGTTCAGAATACAACGATGCCTTTGCATTTTTGATTAGTGGACCTGGAATAGTTGGAGAGCAAAACCTTGCCGTTGTTCCTGGTACGGGAGATCCAATTACGATAAGTACAATTAATTCAGGGAATATTGGAAGTGCTGGAGACATTAGCAGCGATCCGTGTATTCTAACAAATTCAAATTATTTTAATCCTAACGGTCCAGCCGATTTAAGTTATGGCGGTTACACAAACGTGATGACTGCTGTTGCAGATGTTACGGCATGCGAAACATATACGTTGAGATTAATAATTGCCGACGGTTGCGATTCAGCTTTAGATTCTGCTGTTTTTCTTGAAGCTAATTCCTTTGGAGCTGCTCCAATATCAATTTCTCAGACTACTCTCAACGGCGATTCTGTCACTTATGAGGGCTGTGCGCCTGCAACACTAATCTTTTCAAGACAAGACCCAGAACCTTTTGATTACATCTTTCCTTTTACCTTAACTGGTACAGCCGTAAACGGAGTAGATTATGAGCAAGTTCCAGGTTCAGTTACTATACCTGCTGGGCAAACCACTGTTACCTTAGATATCGTAGGCATCACTGATGGCATCACTGAAGGCATCGAAACAGTTGAACTTAACTACGAAACAGTTTGCGGAACAATTTCCACCTTAATTTATATCACTGAACCACCTGCACTAATTGTTAGTTCTGATCCAGCACCATCATTGTGCGGAGGTCAAGGGCCAGTTACAGTTTCAGGTTCAGCCTCTGGCGGAGTCCCAGGATATACCTACTCTTGGTCAGATGCACTAGGAACTGCCACTTCAGCAGATGTGAATCCATTTGTGACCACCACGTACGTTTTAACTGCAACCGATTTTTGTGGAACAGAAGCAACAGCAAATATTACTGTACCTGTTGGAACTACGCCTGATGTGCCTGTTTTAAATTTGCCGGTAGATCCAATCTGTGAGGATGAAACAATTAATCTAAGTGCTTCAACTGCCACTGCTGGAGCTGAACTATTTTGGACTGGTCCAAATGGGTTCACCGCAAACGCAGTTAATAGTATTCAAATACCTAATGCAACTGTTCTAAATGACGGCGTTTATCAAGTTTATGCCGGTTTAACAGGCTGTAACAGTGAGCCTGCCTCTGTTACAATGACAGTGAAGCCACGTCCAAGTGTTCCAGTAATCAATACCAACTCTCCTGTATGTGAAGGCTTGCCCATCAATTTGACAGCAGTTGTAGCTCCAGCAAATTCAATTGTTAGCTGGACTGGTCCAAATAATTTTTCTACAAACGGTGCAGTAGTTACAATTGCATCCGCAAGTCTCGCTGACGCGGGAATATTTGCTGCTACCGCCACCTTAAATGGCTGTGATGCAAATGCTTCTGGTAGTGCTCAAGTTGTTGTTAATGATACACCTGATGCTCCAGTTATTTTAGCAAACTCTCCTGTGTGCGCAGGCTTTGATTTAGATTTATCTACAACAGCAAATGCCGATAGTTACCTTTGGTCAGGCCCACAAAGCTGGACTTCCACTCAACAAAATCCTACTCGCCCAGCTATGTTACTAGCAAATTCGGGTTCCTATTCTTTAGAAGTAACAGTTAATGGTTGCACTAGTCCTGCTACACCTATAAATGTTCAAGTAATTGATGCATCGTTCCTGCCTCCAGTAACAACCAATTCTCCTGTTTGTGAAGGAAGTAATTTAACTTTTTCAACTCCTCAGGTTAATGGAGCTCAGTATTTTTGGAATGGTCCAGATGCTTTTTCTAGCAATAATGCTCAGGGAGAAATAGCTAATACGGCAGAGTTAAATGAAGGTGATTATTCAGTTTACCTTGTCATTGGAGCCTGCACAACTGCAACAAGTACTTCATCAATTCTAATCAATCCTATTCCAGTTGCAGATGCTGGCTTAGATATTCAAGTTTGTTCTCTTCAAGATGGACAATTGGGTGCCCCTCCGGTTCCGGGGTATTCTTACGCCTGGTTTCCGTCCGATAGCCTTAACTTTTCAAGTATCTCCAATCCAACAGTTAGTGTAGGAAATATTGGTGGCCAGACAGATGAGTTAACTTATATTCTTACAGTTACTGCTGGTGGTTGTTCCAATACAGATGATGTTATTGTTGAGGTCTTGCCTCAACCTGTGGCAAGCTTTGTAGCTCCGAACTCCCAGTGCTTCGAAGGGCATTCATTCGACTTTTATGCTGATGGAATATGGGAATCAATTGACCCAAGATTTGTTTGGGATTTTGGTCCTTGGGGTGTGCCTGATTCCTCAGCTTTAAGAGGACCTACTGATGTTACCTTCTCCTCAACCGGACTTCAACTTGTAAGACTTGTTGTTATTGATCAGGGTTGCGCTAGTAATACTTTTATCGCTCCAGTTATGGTCGATAAAATGCCGGTATCCAACTTCGTTGCAAATACTATTACTGCGTGCGAACCAGCATTGATTCAGTTTGAAAACCTTTCCGAAAACCAAGGAGATTTGATGGATTACCAATGGAGCTTTGGAAATGGCACTAGCTCAACAACAACTCACCCTAAAGTTCTTTATTCAAGTGCCGGAAATTATGAGGTTGAATTAATAGTAAATGGTGTGAATGGCTGTACAACGGGATACTCTATTCCTAACATGATTACAATCAATAAAACACCTTTAGCCCGATTTGAAGCTAAACCGGTTTATACAACTATTGTTGACCCTGAAATTGCCTTGAATGATCTATCTCTTTTTGCTGATGAGTGCAGTTATTCTATGGGTAACGGAGATACAATTTTTAGCTTCAATCATGTATACACTTATCCTGATACAGGAACATATAATGTTACTCAAATCCTAAGCAACTCAAAAGGTTGTACAGATACAACAAGCATTGAAGTTAGGGTTGATTTAGGATTTAAGGTCTATATTCCTGCAGCATTTACGCCAAACGAGGATGGATTAAATGATTTGTTTAAGGTATATGGTGAAGAATTTACAGATTTTTCAATGCAGGTCTTCAACCGCTGGGGTCAGCTACTTTATCAATCTTTTGATGCGGATAATGGTTGGGATGGTAAAACTCGATTGTCTGACGAAAAAGTGGCAGGTGGAGTTTATATCTACACCATCGAATTGAAAGATAAATTTGGTTTGCCTTACACTTACCGAGGAGAAGTGACTGTCCTGCGATAGCAGAGATGATTTAACGAATTGATTTAATAATCGTCTTGTTCCTCTTCTTCTTGAGGCAAGTTGCCTTCTTCTGATAGATGTTCATTTTTAAATGTAAGGAAATCTATACCTGAATTTTTTAGGGAGTTCTTAAGTGAAGAAAATGTATGCGCTTCTTCAAGAAAAAAGTGACCCGAAACAATACCGTCTACATTCGTGTTTTGAAAAGTCTCTAGAAAGTCTTCTTCAGTCTTTGCCCCAACAGAAGCCAACAAGGGTATTTTCGAAATAGACTTAACAGTGCGTAAAATATCTTCTACCGAATCTTTATCACCAGGCGTTCTTGCAATAGTTGAAACTAGTATCTCTCCTGCACCCCTTACCTGAATCATTTCAATCCAGTTTAATAAGTCTATTTCAGTCCTCGACTTTCCCCCGTTTAGATATACTTTCCAGGCATTAAAAGCTTTTCGGGTGTCTACACCCACCATCATAGCCCCGCTTCCATAGGTGCTCGTTATTTTATTAATTAAGGCGGGGTTTCTAACAGCTGCTGAATTAACATAGATCTTTGTAATTCCCAACTTCAACATATCTTCAACATCGCTGAAGGAGTGAATGCCTCCACCAAAGGTGATTGGAATTTTCAAAGTTTTAACCGCATCCTTTAAGAAACGGGTTAAATTTCTTCTTTTCTCCGCGATGGTTGTCACATCCATAATAATGAGTTCCTCGGCGCCTTGAGCTTCAAACTTTATAGCTCTGCTCATCGCTTCATTATAGTCGAGAACATGCTGACGAGTCTCCGTTTGGGCGAACTGCCCATCTGAAGTATATAAGCTGGGGATAATCCTTTTTCCTAATTCCATGCGAAGGCAAATTTAATCTAATTAAGTTCGAAAATAGATATGATAAAAGAGCCTCTTGTTTTAGAATGAAGAAACCGTACATTCGCATTTGTCTTTTTTTAAAACCTATTCATTCAAGCACTATTTATGAGCGAAACAGCTACAAGCGGACATCCTAAAGGACTCTATCTTTTGTTCGTAACAGAAATGTGGGAGCGCTTTTCCTACTACGGTATGCGTGCATTATTTGTCCTTTTCATGACAAAGGCACTTCTTT
The DNA here is from genome assembly GCA_040882555.1 of Bacteroidia bacterium. Classification (GTDB taxonomy): domain Bacteria; phylum Bacteroidota; class Bacteroidia; order M30B66; family M30B66; genus M30B66. The sequence goes on along the minus strand of JBBEBC010000086.1, from coordinate 8,965 downwards.
TTGACAAAGAGTTAGGGTCTCAAATTTATGGGAGCTATACTGGCCTAGTTTACTTAACTCCACTTATCGGAGGGTATATGGCAGACCGATTCTGGGGAAATAGAAAATCAATTATTATTGGCGGAATACTGATGGCAATTGGACAGCTATTTATGTTTTTTGCCGGAACGTTTTTTCAGGAAGTTGGTTTGGCAAGCATGTTAATGTATGTAGGTCTTGCTTTCCTGATTTTTGGTAACGGTTTCTTTAAGCCAAATATTTCAACAATGGTGGGTCAGCTTTATCCCGCAGGAGATGCAAGAGTCGATTCAGCTTTCACCATATTTTATATGGGAATTAACCTCGGAGCCTTTATAGCACCATTGATTTGTGGTTATCTTGGTGATACAGGAAATGCTGCCGATTTTAGATGGGGTTTCCTCGCTGCATGCGTCGGGATGTGCATAAGTCTGGTTCTATTTATTACTCTTAAAAACAAATATGTTGTAACCCCGGAAGGTGTCCAGATTGGTGAAAAACCTAATCAGGAAAGAACTGTTCCTTCAGATCAGCCAGAAGTAAAAGTTAGTGCATCTGTAACTGCTTTGTGGGTTGGTGTTTTCGCGGTTCTTTTTGCACTGCTCTACTTTGTTCTTGAGGTTGACTTGATTGGTTGTTTTATTTTCTCACTCACTATCTCAGCTCCTGGATATATTATTTCTGACCCATCCTTAACACAAGTTGAACGTTCTCGTATTTGGGTAATTTACATCATTGCATTTTTCGTTATATTTTTCTGGGCAGCTTTTGAGCAAGCCGGTGCTTCCTTAACTTATTTCGCCGAAGAACAAACAAACCGAAATGTACTAGGATATACTGTCCCAGCATCTTACTTCCAAAGTATCAATGCTTTAGCTATTGTCATTTTTGCTCCAATTTTCGTTTGGATTTGGGGCTTTCTTGGTAAACGTAAAATGGAGCCTGCATCACCATTCAAACAGGCTTTAGGTCTTTTCCTACTTGCAGTAGGATACCTCGTTATTGCTTTTGGAGTTCAGGGTCTTCAACCAGGTGTTAAAGTGAGCATGATCTGGTTGGTGAGTCTTTATACTATTCACACCCTTGGCGAGCTTTGCCTTTCGCCAATTGGACTTTCTATGGTGAATAAACTTGCTCCAGCAAAATTTGCTTCCCTCTTAATGGGAGTTTGGTTCCTCTCAACATCAGCTGCAAATAAGTTCGCAGGAACACTAAGCGCACTTTATCCTGAACCTGTTGTTGCTATTGCTACAATTCAAGATCTTGAAAAGGAAAATGCGATTACACTTCTTCCTGATGCATATAAAATTGAAGATGCTCAAGTTGTTGATAATCAGAAGGTCATCCCAATGGAAAAGGTGATGGTTAAAGATATTAAAGACGAGGCAGTGAAAGAGGAAGTGAAGAAAGTTGTAGAAAGTAACTTGGTTAAGAATCCTAAGTTCTTTGCAGGCTTTGAAATTCTCACTTTATATGATTTCTTTATGCTATTCGTTGTGATGGCAGGAGTTGCCTCAGTCATCCTGTTCTTTTTAAGTAAAAAGATGCTTACCATGATGGGAGGAATCAGGTAAATTCTATTTTATTTTTCTCAAAAGGCGGCAAGGATTCTCTTTGCCGCCTTTTTTATTAATTATGCTTAATACCTATCTTTGAGCATGCGTTATATTTTCTTGATTTTATTTATTAGTGCAGCTTCAATATGCTCAGCACAGTCAGCTTCAATTCAATGGGTTAGTTTTACAGAAGCCATGGAACTCTCTAAAACAAAGCCCAAAAAAATATTTATTGATATGTATACCGATTGGTGCGGGTGGTGCAAGAAAATGGATGTGAGCACCTTCTCTCATCCTGCGGTAGCAAAATATATCAATGAACACTATTATGCTGTGAAATTCAATGCCGAGAAGGAAGGGCCTATTTCAGTAAAAGATTCTACCTATGCACTTAATGCCGCTTACGGCCGAAATGGTGCTCATGAGTTAGCTGTAAAGCTTATGAAAGGGAGGCTATCTTATCCAACAATTGTATTCTTGGATGAAAAATTTAACCTTCTCACTCCTGTCCCAGGATATCAGAAACCCGACCAGATTGAACCCATGTTAAAGTATTTTGGAGAGCAGCATTATTTGACTCAATCTTGGACCGATTTCAGCAATGTGTTCAAAGGTGTCTGGAATTAATGATACCGTAATATAGGATTGATTTGTGCTGTATGAAATTAAGAAAACCCTCATTATTTAAAGATACACCTAGGTCACTGCTCATATTTTATGTGCTCGTGGTATATGTTTTTCTTCAGTTTTGCTGGTGGTCGTATTTACTGTTCGACTTAAATGCTGAAATTTTTCTTTTGAAGCACGAAATTGCCCTAGCTTCAGGTGAAACAAGCGCAGGCTCTAGTGATCTTCTTGATGAGAAAATAGCTCAAAAGCGAATGATGATTTTCGGAGAAGGATTGGTTTTTCTTCTACTTCTTTCATTGGGGATGATTCAAACGCGCCGCTCTTTCAGAAGAGAAACAAGGGTTGCGCAACAGCAAAAAAACTTTCTGCTTTCTGTTACTCATGAACTAAAATCGCCAATAGCCTCAGTTAAACTGTATTTACAAACTCTTAGTAAAAGAGAACTTGACAGGGCTAAGCAACAAGAGCTTTTATCAAAAGCAATAGATGAGGCCAATCGCCTTGATCAATTGGTTGAAAATATGCTTGTTGCTACTAGAATTGAAAATCATAACTTCCAACTCTACACCGAAACACTCGAATTAGAAGAATTTTTAAGCGAGTTTATTGAAGCCTTCGAGCAGAAATCTCATATTAAAATACAAAAGAAAGTAGCTAAAGGAGTATATATTGAGGCTGATAAACAAGCGCTTCATTCAATTTTCAGTAATCTATTTGAGAATGCTTTGAAGTATAGTGTCAATGATCCTCAAATTGAAGTTGAAATGAGGGTCGAAGGTGAGTTCGTTATAATCCAGGTGAAAGATGCTGGTATTGGAATTGCCGACGCCGATAAAGCAAGAATCTTTGATAAATTTTACCGTGTTGGAAATGAGGAAACTAGAAAAACAAAAGGCACCGGACTCGGACTTTTTATTGTCAGTTATCTCGTCCAGCATCATAATGCATACATTTCAGTCCTAGATAATTCGCCAAAAGGAAGCATCGTTGAACTTAAATTTAAAATCCACAACCCATGAAAAATAAAAAAGTTGCTCTGTTAATTCTTGATGGATGGGGTATAGGAAATGGCAAGCATTCTGACGCGATCAAAAATGCAAATACCCCGGTAATGGATAAGCTTCTGGCAGAAAATCCAAACTCTACTCTACGAACTGATGGGTTAAATGTGGGTTTACCTGAAGGACAGATGGGTAATTCGGAAGTAGGTCACTTGAATATTGGTGCAGGGCGAGTTGTGTACCAAGAGTTGGTTAGAATAAATAATTCCATCGAGCAACATACAATTGATAAAAATGAAGTCCTTCTAGAAGCTTTTAAAAAGGCTAAATCAGGAAATCGCAAGCTCCATTATTTTGGGTTGGTATCTGATGGATGCATCCATTCTTCAGAAAAGCATCTTTTCAGGTTATGCGAATTGGCGGCTGAGAATGGCCTTGAAAATGTTATTGTTCACGCATTTACAGATGGGAGAGATACTGATCCTAAGAGTGGAATTAGGTTCATTACTGAATTAAATTCTGTCTTAGAAAAAACAGGAGGTGTTTTGGCTACTATCGTAGGAAGGTATTATGCAATGGATAGAGATAAGCGTTGGGAACGTGTCAAGGTTGCTTATGATTCTATGGTTAATCGGGTAGGTGAGGCTAGTGAAAACATGCTATCCACCATAAAGTCGCGATATGAATCTGGTGAGACGGATGAATTTCTGATGCCAATTATTAACCCGAAGCAAGGTTTAGCAATTGAAGATGGGGATGTGGTGATTTCATTCAATTACCGAACCGACCGCTGTCGAGAAATCTCTGAAGTGTTGAGTCAAACCGATATGCCTGATTTAGGCATGAAAAAACTTGATATTGATTATATCACCTTGACCACATATGATGAAACATTCAAAAATGTGAAAGTGATATTTACAAAAGATGACTTGAGTGACACCTTGGGTGATGTCTTATCAAAACAAGGCAGTACACAACTTAGAATCGCTGAAACTGAGAAATATCCACACGTTACCTTTTTCTTCTCAGGTGGTAGGGAAGCTCCATTTGAAGGTGAGGAACGTATAATGATTCAATCACCAAAAGTTTCAACCTATGACTTGCAACCTGAAATGAGCGCTTATGGAATACAAGATGCAGCTATTGCCAATATCAGGGAGAAACAACCAGATTTTATCTGTTTAAATTTTGCAAACGCCGATATGGTTGGTCATACAGGTGTTTACGACGCAATTGTGAAGGCTGTCGAAACAGTCGACAAATGCCTTGGGGAGGTAGTTGAAACTTTACGTGAATTTAATTATTCAATTATTGTCATTGCTGATCATGGCAATGCAGACTTTGCTGTTAATGAAGACGGTAGTCCAAATACTGCTCATACAACTAATCCAGTACCTTGTATACTTATTGATAAGGATTATTCATCGCTGCGCTCCGGAAAGCTGGCAGATATAGCTCCAACAATACTCACAATTATGCAAAAAAATATCCCCGTTATAATGAACGGGGATATATTGGTTTAAGCTGAATTAGTTTCTTTATCTCAATAGCACTAATGTTCCTTCGTAGTTACCTATGAGGCCATTCTTGTGCACTGTATTTATTTTATAAACGTAAACTCCTCCAGGAGCAACCTTATCATTCAGTTTGCTTTTTCCATCCCAACCATTTTCTATATCATATGAGGTATAAAGTAATTCACCCCATCTATTATAGATCCTAAGTTCAAACTCTTTCACATCCTCTCCATAAGCTTGGAATACATCGTTGTAACCGTCCGCGTTAGGGGTAAAGGCTGTTGGCACATAAAGCTTGTAACCGAGCTCAACAATAGCTGGCTTTACAAGTGAATCAGAACAACCTAAGGCAGTAGTTACAATTTGACGAACCATGTAAGTTCCCGAGTCTGGAAACTCAGCTAAGAAATCAGCCTGAAAAACAGTATCTAATCCTTCAATTACATAATACACTTCATCAGCACCAATTGAATAATCAACTACATCAATAGTAGGCTCTACGATATATACTAATTGAGGCTCAAGTGCAAAATCAGCAACTGGCGAAGGATTTATTGTAATCATATCTCTAATAAGATACGTACTCACACAACCACGCTCATTAGTGACTGTTAAAGAAACATCAAAAATGCCTGCATCATTGAAAAGAATTGATGGGTTATTTGAGGTCGAAGTCCTTCCATTACCAAATTCCCATTGAATTGACTTGATCGTATTATCTAAAGAACCTTCACTTAAATTGGTGAAATTGATGACCTTAGGGTCGCATCCTACTAAATTGTCAGACACAAAATTCGCCACAGGCATTTTATAAATATTAACAGGAGCTTGATATGGATTGCTTTCGCAACCTCTATCTGTAACAACCAAAGTAATAATTTGAATTCCAGTTGCATTAAATTCAATACCAGTTGGATTTTCAACAATAGCACTATCAAGGTTAGCCCATGGTCCAAAGTCCCACTCAAAAGTGGCTAGTCCTGAATAATTTCCATTTGCTTCAAAATCAAATGAGTTTCCCTCAAAACACATTGGATTAGGAGCAACGAAGCTCGCTACTGGCTGAGGATTAATTGTTACTACAACTGTATCTTTGCTAGAGCATCCCAATTCTGTTGTTGTAACAACATATGTCTCAAGTCTAGGGTTGCCTGAGAAATTCGAGATTGTAACCGAAGGATTAGAAATGTTACCGAAATCTAATCCTGCTAATGGTGCCCATGAATAGTTATAGCCTGCAACCGGTGGCGCTCCGATTTGAGCAGGAACATTAGAACAAACTGTAACATCTATACCTGCATCAGAAACCGGGATATCGGTTATAGCTACATCTGTAGAACCAGCAGCAGAAGAGCAACCATTCTCAGTAATTACCAACGTATATTGACCTGCATGAATTTGCTGGGCATTAAGAATAGATATGCTTTGAGTGGCAGAGCTGAAAAGATTAGGCCCTGTCCAAGAATACGTAGTTCCAACGATAGGTAAAGGATCTGGACCTCCAATTGTTATTTCGTCAAATTGACAAACAGGCGAGTTTGAAAGTGGTTCTGGTGTTGGGGGTATCGGGAAAATCGCTACATCAACAGTACCTGCTAAGCTCCAACATCCGCTCACTTGAACTCTTAAGCTATATGTCCCAGATTGGGCAGGCTGCACTCCCACTAAGGATGGAGATTGCAAGGCAGAGAAAACTATGCCTGCTGGATTAGTCCATTCATAGACAGCTCCTGCCACTGCAGGAACATTTAATTGAAGATCATCTCCAACGCACAATGGTGAATTACTTGTTGGAGCAGGAGTAGTAGGATATGGGTTGATAGCAGCTGTAGTTGTTGTAGGTAGACTTGGGCAAGTACTCACAGTTACAGTGCATTGGTAATCGCCAGATGCTCCAATTAAGGCTGAAGCAATTGTTGGGTTTTGAAGACTTGATGTGAAGCTGTTTGGGCCTGTCCAAGAATATGATGCTCCTGGCACCGGATCAGCCGTTAGGTTTAATGCTGTTCCTTCACAAACAGGGCCATCATTTGCAATTACTGGAGATGCAGGAGTTGCAAAAACAAATACATTAATTGAACTAATACTCGAACAACTGTTCACTGGATTAAGTGCTGTAACCACATAAACTCCTGACATATTTGAAGTAACATTAGTCAACTGAGGATTTTGCACATTAGATGTAAAACCGTTCGGGCCTGTCCAAGAATATACTCCATTTGCAACATTTGATGCTGTTAGGTTAACATCCTGACCTTCACAAGCAGGACCTGACACTCCTGCTGTAACAGGGCAAGATGAGCAGGTTTCTGGTGCAACGTAGTTAACGTTTGTTACACAACTTCCATCATCCGAAAATGAAACAGTTACGCTACCCGCAGCTCCGTCAGATGAGATATTCGTGTAATTAAATGGTATTACAAGTGGGAATGGAGCATTATAAACATCAAAGCCTGCGCTAGAATTTTCAATCAATAATGTTCCTGTGTTAGGAGGGTTCGTTAATGTAACAGTGCCTGTTACTGAATAAGTATTCGTTGCAGGGTCGCAAACTGTAGGGCCTCCAATTACTTCATTCTGACATAGAATACTACAGTCTGTTGAGCCAGTTCCACCATCTTGAGTGAAGCTAATATCTTGCGCCTGATTAGAGAAATTCGTAATTAACACAACATAGTATTCGCCTGAAATAGCATTGGCAATATCGAAGTCCTCGTTATTGGTTGCTGAATAAGAACAGTCAATAATATTTGCATTATCATCAGCCCAAACAGGGTCAAGAATAGTATTACAAACACCATTTTGCCATTCTATCTCTGAAAAAGGTCCCCAGCATATAAAGTCAATATCAGAATTGGCTTGAATTTGCATATCTATCGGACCAGTATCTTCTATTCGTAAGAAGTACCAAGCTGGATTAGGAGTAGATCCTAAACAACCAATACCTGACCCGAACTCAGATTGAGCATTCGTTGCGGCAGGGAATGTTTGTCCTGCTTCACTGCAGAACGGAAGTGCATCATCACAAAACCCAGTTGGGATTTCAACGGGGTCTTCACATGTTACACATGAAATACTTGCTTCAAAACCAGTACTATTAATAGCAGCATTGGAAGTAAATTCAAGGGTTAAACAGCCTCCTGAAACTGTTGAGCTTTGCACCGGAGCCGGTGGATTGAAAAAGAATCCTGAATAAACTCCAAGAATATCTCCCGCAGTACCTGTTCCATCATAAATTCTAAGTCTATCAAATGTTGCTTCACTATCGAATTCAGAAAACTGAATCCTCACACATTCATTTGTTCCAGAACAAAAGGTTTGAACAATATTGGCATTGTTAGGGTAATTACCATCTCCACCTGGATCTAATAATTCTCCACCACAGCCCGTAATAGTCCCCCCATTACCAAGAATTACTGGCGGAGGCAAACAAGGTACGCATGCAATTGATGCTCTAAAACCAGCTTGATTAACTGAACCATTACTTGTAAATTCTAAAGTCATGCATCCACCTGAAACAGTAGATGTTTGTATTGGAGCCGCTGCATTTCCTGAAAATTGACCAATTAACTGATCTGCAGTTGATGGTCCATCGTATATATTCAGAAAATCTACTCCTGCTTCAGTAGCAAACGACTGAAAAGCAATTGCCATACACTCGTTTGTGCCCGAACAGAAAGTCTGAACAACATTTTCATTATTTCCGTAATTCCCAACTCCTCCTGGATCTACTAATATTCCAGAACAGCCGTTAATGGTTGCACCACCTTGTCCTAACGTGATTGCTGGTGGACTAGGCACACAGTCCATTGTTGCAGAAAAACCGCTATTAATGACACTTCCGTCAGAGTTGAAATAAAGAGTTAAACATCCCGCTCCAGCGTCTGAACTGGTAACAATTCCTGGGCTATTTGTGCCCGCCCATTCACCTAATTCGGCTCCAGTATTATCGATTCCTTCATAGATTATAAGCTCATCACAACAAGCTTCGGTGCCAAATGATGTAAACACCAATTGCACACTTTCGCCTGGGTTTGAAGGACAAATGGTTTGAAACACGTCTAATCCGTTAGCATAATCCCCTAAGCCTCCGGGGTCTAGAATTGTTCCTTGGCAGTCGGTTATGGTGCCACCAGCTGCGCCCATCGTGTAAGACTGGGCTTGTGAAGCGGTAAATCCAAATGCACTTATTGCAAGGAAAAGTAGTTTGTATGATAAATTTTTCATGACCATTCTTAGTGTG
>JBBEBC010000085.1:0-24970 GCA_040882555.1 Bacteroidia bacterium | reverse complement strand
TTACCTCTTTTGAAGTAATTGAACATATTAATACTCCTAATCAGGAGATTAGTAACTTTAACAAGTTATTACGAAAAGGTGGATTTGTATATGTTACCACCCCAAATTTTAATTCGTTACTGAGGTACTATTTAAAAGGTAAGTACAATGTAATTGGATGGCCGGAACACTTATCTTATTACACTCCGTCGACCTTAGAAAAGTTGATGACTAAGCATGGTTTTACTAAAGATTATATAAAGGCTACCGGAATAAGCTTAACGCGTTTTATAACGAGTAAATCACCATCAGTATCAGAAGCAATTGGAGAAGGAACTGAATTTGTTTCTCCTGTAACTAAGGATGAAAAATTAAGAACATCTTTTGAAAAAAACTATTTTTTAGGTGCAGCTAAAACATCAATAAATAGTTTATTAACCCTCAGTGGTAAAGGAGATGCTCTTAAAGGTCTTTTCCGAAAAAATGATTCAACATGAGAAAAATCATAAAAAATGTGTTGACTTCATTACTGAGGCCAATTGCTACTTCAATTCCTCTCGAGAATTGGAATTATTGGCTAGGCAGAGTCTACAACATAAAACTTCCAGAAAAAGTTAAAAGTTTTATAAAGCCAACAACAGGTTGCAGCGCCAATATTAATATTGTGATGTTTTTAGTACTGAAGACAAATCACCTTAAAGGAGATGTCGCCGAATGCGGAGTTTTCCAGGGGGCAACCCTTATTCCCGTGACATATATGATGGATAAGTCAAATGATTACCGAGATATTTATGGCTTCGATTCTTTTGAAGGCTTTGAAATGCTGCTAAGGTTGAAAGCGAAAAAGATGACACTGGTCATATCGACTTAGAAACAGAAATGTTTCAACAAACCTCAGTTTCTCTTATCCAACAGAAGATTAAGCTAACACACACAAATATAAATCGCTTAAGCCTAGTGAAGGGTTACTTCGATAAATCACTTTCGAAATTCAATAGCCATAATTATAGTTTCGTACATCTTGATTGTGATTTGGCATCTTCTTATGTTACTTGTCTTGAATTTTTCTATCCACGTTTAAACGTGGGAGGTGTGATTCTGTTTGATGAATACCTCGACCCTATTTATACTGATGCAACAGAAGCAATTGACTTGTATTTTGAGGGCAAAGAAGAATCTGTAATTCGAATAGAACGAGACAATTACGTAAAATACTATATTCAGAAGTTATAAGGACATAGTTTTTCTCTCAACCTTTTATTTTTGCAAGGGTTGAGGATTTATTAAAGAAGCCTAAAATCATAAAGATTTTAGGCTTCTTATTTATTATGGTTGTTGAAAATTCAGCTTAAGCAATAATTAATTCTCATTAGGAAGGAAAGAATATCGTTCAGAATATTCCAGCATTTGAGATGAGAAAGATTCTGGAAATTCAATTTTCACATCTACAAATTTACCTCCTTCAACTACAGGAGTTAACCTAGGTTGAATAAAACCTTTATAGCCAGCAACATTAAGTTTTGCATAGCGCTCCTTTACCTCTTTGTGAATTACAGGATCTACTTTAACACCGTAATTTTCTATAAGAGCCTGACCTGCAGCAAAGTCGCCCTGAGATTTAACTCTCTGAATTTCTCTTAGCAAATCACCAAAAAGAACTCTTAGTTTATCGTAATCATTAATCTGTACATATGTTTTCCCATCTCTTTTAATCATTTCCACCACATTATCTGCTTTTCCTTTTTCAAATACCCATTTAGAAATAAGCTGACGATTTCTCATATGAGCTTCTTCAATGGTTTTACCAAGGTCAATTCTATTAAGCTGAAGCATTAGTCCATTTAATAGATAAGAATCATATTCGGCATAACCAACTTCAATGCTTGGCATTACTCCTATATCAACCAATTTCTGATCAACTATATAGTACAGTGCAACAAGGTCGGCTCGGGCTTCTTCTAAAGCATTTTGATAGTTCTTCAAGGTCACATCTGGTGTAGCAACTCCAGGCTCTAGCTTGCCGCTAGCATGACCAATAACCTCATGCATATCGGTATGAAGTTCGGATGAAAGATTGCCATATTTGGCACTTCTCATCTTGGTTTTATCATTTAAGCTAAACTCATCTGCAACAGGACTTTTTCCTGAAGCTTCGTTGTAGGTTCCAACGATATTTCCTAAAGCAACCGACTTTGACCCATACTGTTGTCTAATCCAATTACTATTTGGAAGGTTAATTCCAATTGGTGTAGACGGAGCAGCATCGCCACTTTCAACAATTACATTAATTGATTTACCGATAATTCCTGTTACTGTAGCTTTCTTATGCTCAGGCATTAAAGGTGCATTGTCTTCAAACCATTGTGCATTAGCTGCAATCGTTTCAATTTTCTTCGTTGCTTCAAAATCTTTAATAGAAACAACCGATTCAAAACTCCCCTTTTTGCCTAATGCATCCTGATAAACTTCAATAAATCCGTTCACCACATCCAACGTTGAGTTGACATCCGCCACCCAGGCGATATTGTATTCATCAAATTTCTTTAAATCTCCAGTTTTGTAGTACTCTACCAATAATTGAAGTGCCTTTTTTTGTTGATCATTCTCCGCTACTGTTTCAGCCTTTTCTAGCCAATAAACAATTTTCTCGATGGCTTCGCTGTACATACCTCCTACTTTCCAAGTTTGCTCAAATATCTTCCCATCTTTCTTAATAAGCTTTGAGTTTAATCCATAAGAAACCGGGGCCTCATCTTTGTTATCTCTCATATTATCATAAAAAGATTCAACTTCCTTTTGAGTAACACCTTCGTAGAAATTATTTGCAGAACCTTTGATAACATCTATTCCTGCTTCAAGATTCACTGTTTTTGCATCCACATTTGCATCAAACATAATTGGCTTGAGAATTGCCAAAAGCTGATTTGCTGTTTCGCCCTCCGAAAGCGGTAATTTACTTGCAGGTGTAGACTCAACCATCTTCGAGAATGCCTCGAAACTGAAGCCCGGCATTATCTTATCACTTGCGTAATGATGATGAATTCCGTTGGCAAACCATACACGTTTGGTATATATTTCAAATTCCTTAAAATCATTTCCAGAGCGATCACCCTTGTAGTTTTTCCAAATTGCTTCAAGTGTTCTTCTAATTTTCAGGTTGTGCTTATATTTCTGATCCCAGATAATATCCCTACCTGATAGAGCTGCCTCATACAAGTAATAAGCAAGTTCTTTTTGCTTGATTGATAATTCATCAAACCCTGGAACTCTATATCTAAGGACCTGGATATCAGCAAATTCATCTGCAACTATTTTAAAAGGCTCATCCAGGGTCTTTCCAGCTTTTTGGATGCTAGGAGTATTTTTTTGCGCCTTCAAATTCCCTGTAAAAAGGGCAAAGGTCAGGCATATGCTAAAGCATAAGAGTATTCTATTTATCATAGTTTTTTGATTTTCAGCTGTAAAAGTAACCGATTTGCGCAAAGTTGGTTAACAATAACAACAACTTTCGATAATTGCTTTCAGCTTATTGCTCAACTTCAGCCTTCATTACTTTTCTTCGGTTTTCTGCAGCCATTGGAGCGATACTTTTCCAAGTAAAAATATCCATCCTCGATTCTGGTCTAATTTCACCAAGCCACCTTAATCCTCGTAATTTCCTATCCTCTCCAATCAGTTCCTCTAGGGTAAATAAGGTTGCTTCTGGCTTTACGTAAAAAACAATATCCTCTATTTTACTGCTATCGAGGTATATCATCATTCTACTACAAATAGCTTTATTTATCCCAATGTATTCACCTCCATCGTCTTCGGCATAATAAATACTTTCACCATTACCTTCCACTAAAACTCTTTTTAGTTCATTGTCATCAAAATATCCTGTAATATTCTTTCCTCTTATCTGATCATAATCAACTGAATCGACCTGAGAAACAATGAAACCTGATTTTATCAGATACATCATTTCAAGCTCATCATTTGCAAGCTGGATCCTAATGGAATCAGCTGTAAGCTGATTTTCATCATTCCAAATAACGGGACTACGAAATAACTTCATCAAACTATCACTCTCAGAAAAAACCAAAGAATCGCAACGACCTTGAAAGTCAGATTTGTAAAACTGAGCATGATAATATGCAAAAAGTGTCCGTTTATCTATCAACGTATCAAGAACCGACATGAGCGTATCTGCATGGAGGAACAAGGTATCTTTGCCAAATTCTCTTTCCATTTCAGCCATACCTGTAATAATCATTTCACCCGAAAACTCGGAGTAATTTGCAGCTTCGCCTCGGAGGACAACCTTCTCGGAACTGTCAGTTATCTCTACATTTTTTCTTCCAATACCTACTCCCATTTTTCGGTCGTACCTTAACGTATCAGCTTCAATGACCTGTCCCCGACTTTCAAATCGAGCATTTTTGCCGAATTCTGAATAGTCAGATTTCGTATTGTAGAAACCATTTTCGCAATAAATTTTATTTGTTTTCGAAGTGATGGTGGTAGGGCCAAAGAAATAGGCGATTTCTGAAAGTGTTGAGTAATGCAGCGTGTCAGACTCTGTTACATATTGCGGATTGGTGAGTTTTACATCCTTTCTGAAGTAAAACATTCGATTTGCCGAATTGTATTGACCAAATTTGCTGACTAATTCATTGTCCTTACTAGTGATTTTCCCTCCAGTAGTATAAGAAGCTGTTTTCTGGGCAAGATTATAATTTAGAAAATCACTGGTAAGCCGAGAATTCGGGTCTGTCATCACCACGTTCCCTTTTAAAATACCAATTCTTGTATTTCCATCATATTCTAGTTCATCGCCAGTAGCTGTAACACTATCGCTTAAAATTCGAACATTTGAATAAGCATCCATTCGATTATCAGGAAATAAATAAGCGCTATCGCAATAAAGTAGAGTGCCTTCATGTTCAAAAACAACATTCCCAACAAGACGTTGTGCATCAACTCGGCTGTCAAATTCAAGTGAATTTGCTGATCTAACATTAATCTTTCTGCTAGTTTGAGAAAAGCTTAGCTTAGAATTTAGCATAAGCAGGCTCATAATCAACAAAAGATATAGTATTCCTGATCTTATCACGGGGCAAATGTACTGCTTTGGAAAATGCATCCCAATGCAAATCAAGACATAAGAAACAGGTATTTGATATACTTATTGTACATGATAGATGAGAAGATAATGGTTTAACATAAACCCTTAGTTTTACAACAGAAATTTAAGAAGTATGAATATTCAGGTTACCAAGGTTGAGCAGTCGAGACTTCCATCAATAGATAAGAATAACCTTCCCTTTGGGAAGATATTTTCAGATCACATGTTTGTGGCTGATTTTGATGGAAAAACATGGATAAATCCTAGGATTGAACCTTATGCTCCAATTTCAATAAGTCCCGCGGCAGCGGTATTTCATTACGGGCAGGCAATTTTTGAAGGCATGAAAGTTTATAGAAGTGATACGAATGAATTATTGCTTTTCAGACCTGAGGAAAATCTTAAACGCATGCAGCAATCGGCTATTCGTATTGCTATGCCTCCTTTGTCGGCGGAAATATTTATGGAGGGCTTAAAACAGTTAATCGAACTGGATGCAGATTGGGTTCCTGGTGGGGATGGCAATTCTTTATACGTTAGACCGGTATATTTTGCAACAGATCCGGTAATTGGTGTGAAACCTTCTGAATCATACAAGTTCATCATTTTAACCTCCCCAACTGGAGCATATTACACAAATAAGCTAAAGGTTTTAATAGAGAAAACATACTCAAGAGCAAGTCGCAGTGGGACTGGTTTTGCTAAGGCAGCTGGAAATTATGCTGGTGCACTTTATCCAACGCAGCTTGCTAAAGAAAAAGGCTATGATCAGGTAATTTGGACTGATGCAGCAACCAATACCAAGGTAGAAGAGTCTGGTACGATGAATCTGATGTTCGTTATAGACGGGGTATTAATTACTCCATCACTTGGCCCATCTAAACTCGCTGGTATAACTCGCGATTCGGTTATAGAATTAGCTAAATTTTGGGGCATGCATGTTCAGGAGCGCGATGTATCTGTATCAGAAATCATTACCGCCTTTAAAGAAGGAAAGCTTGAAGAAGCTTTTGGCACTGGTACTGCAGCAAACATTGCTACTATTGCTGTAATTGGCAATGATGGTGAAGATTTCAATGTCCCTGATCCAGGTCCAGATTCATTCTGCACTCGAGCTTTAAAGTATCTCACAGATGTTAAAATGGGACGAATCGAAGATCGATTTGGATGGATACAGAAGTTAAATTAAAATGAAAAGAGCCGCAAAAGCGGCTCTTTATAAGCTAAGATTAATATCTCTAACTAATAAGTTGTTTATAAGAGTCAAATATGCTGGCTTTACATTCACTTGTCAATCATTGATACTAATGAAATTGAACATGCAAATTCTCACATGTTATACCTTTGAGAATTTGCTGAATTAATTGATTCTCATATTTGTTGAAAGAGTAAGTTGACTAGTTTGTGTCATATTGGAATTAAACTCCCACTCAAAACTCTCTTTAATATTATTGTGTTTCCTTTAAAATTTCAAGATCAATATATCCAACTGTGATTATCTCATTTTTAAGGAAACACAGCTCAGAATAGAAGAAAATATATTCGAAGTTTCGCACTAAATAAGCTCCTAAAAATCAATACATCGTATTGGGGTTGGCAGAGTGTTCGGGAATCTTTTGAATAGAGTCCCATTGCTCACAGATTTTGCCTTGATCATCAAAACGAAAGAAATCCATGGTAACATAGTGCTCATCACCGGGCCAAGTTTGATGGGTATGCAAAGCAACCAAATCGCCTCGGCGATGCAGCGAACAAACTCAATTGATTTCTGAGGATACTCTTTCTGCATTCTTTCGAAGTAAGCAATGAAGCCATCGGTACCATTAGCTACCTCGGGGTTATGCTGAATATATTGCTTACCCACATATTTCTCAATGGCTTCTTTAGGCTTTCCTAAATAAGCCATTCTATAAAATTCTATGGCTTTGTTTTTATTGTCTTCAATGCTCATAATATGCTAGCTTTATGAGTGACTTAAATGCAATGTATTAACGTTCAATATCTTAAATAGAAACTAGAACGTTGTTATTTCTGCCAAATTGATTCAACCTCAATTTCAGACTATTCGAAATTATATTTTCTTCCATGCAAAGCATGCGGAGGTTCTTATGATTCCTAAGCATGGTAAACAAACTTTCCTCAATCTCGTCGGAGATTCCGCAACCTACTAATCCTATTTCGGTTATTGAGATTGGCAGTGAATCAAGAATTTTTGAAATTCCTTCGTTGCGAAGCAAGGGATTATGACTAAAACTTAAAGAAGTAACTTCCGTATTGGCTTTTAGCTTTTCTAGAAATGGACCAAAATGAACTATATCATTAAGCGTTAAGTTCAGAGAACTTAAATGAATTGCATGTAATTCGGAGCTAGTGTTTTGAAGTTCATCAGCAAGCTGATAACTGGCACTGTTGACTGTTTGCATCAAAGCCCCTACTAAAGAATCTTTTAGATCAACTTGCGACTTTTCTTTGTCAGAATACCCCACTATCTTATAATAGTCTGCTCTCTGTCTGGTCCAACAGAGATTATAGTTATTTTCACCTCTAACTTATCTTCAAGATAAAGAATATAATCCTTCAAATTCTTTGGGAAATCACCTTCATTTCTAATTCCAGTTAAATCTTCCTTCCAGCCCTTCAACTCTTCATACACTGGCTCCATTCTAGATTCAATGTAATTGTAAGGGAAGCGTTCAGTGAGTTGACCATCAACTTTATACGCCGTACACACTTTAATGGTGTCAAAGCCTGAAAGCACGTCAGCCTTTGTCATGATAAGTTGAGTAACACCATTAATTAGAATAGAATATTTCAGGGCAGGTAAATCAAGCCATCCGCAACGTCTTGGTCTTCCGGTGGTTGCGCCAAACTCTCTACCAATTCGTCTTATTTCCTCGCCAGTTTCATCATTTAATTCTGTAGGAAAAGGGCCACTGCCCACGCGAGTACAATATGCTTTAAAAATTCCAAGTACTTCTCCAATATTTCCAGGAGCTACACCTAAGCCTGTGCAAGCTCCTGCAGAAATAGTGTTTGATGAAGTCACGAAAGGGTAAGAGCCAAAATCTATATCTAATAAAGAGCCTTGAGCTCCTTCGGCAAGGACTCTTTTCTCATTCTTTAAATAACCGTTTACTTCGTATTCACTATCAATTTGAATGAAAGACTTGAGGAACTCAATCCCTTCAAAAAAGTCAGGTTCAAACTCTTGCAAATCATATTGATATTCAAAGTGACCAAGCATTTCCTCATGCTTATTAGCAAGGAAACGATATTTCTCCAAGAAATTATCCTGCATAATATCGCCAACCCTCAGTCCATTTCTCCCGGTTTTATCCATATAAGTTGGACCAATTCCTTTCAAAGTAGAACCAATCTTTGCCTGACCTTTTGCTGCCTCTGATGCGGCATCCAAAAGGCGATGTGTTGGAAGAATGAGGTGAGCTTTTCTAGATAATCTCAGGTTTTTCCTAGGATCAACATGTAGTTTTATTAAGGCATCAATCTCTTTTTTGAAGATTACTGGATCTATTACCACTCCATTACCAACAATATTCATGGTGTTTTCATGGAAAATCCCTGAAGGAATGGTATGTAAAACGTGTTTGATACCATTGAATTCAAGCGAATGCCCTGCATTAGGACCTCCTTGAAATCTAGCAATTACCTCATATTGAGGAGTTAGCACATCAACAATTTTCCCTTTTCCTTCGTCGCCCCATTGCAGGCCAAGTAAAATATCGAGTTTCATGTATTTTTCGGAGGATGAGTATTTTGGTTCAAGCGCTCAACCGCGGATTGACAATCGCTTGAAAACTGAAAAACTGCATCCAGTTTAGTGATTACTAATAATTTCTTCAATCGCTCATTCACCCCGCAAATAACAACTTCTCCATTGGCATTGCGAGATTTCGTGAGGACATTCAATAAAACATTTAATCCGCTGGAATTGAGATAAGACAAATCTGTTAAATCAATGACCATTCTGATATCTCCATCTGTAATAAGTTCATCAACTTCTGCCAGCAGGTCGTCGGCTTCATGGCGCTCTACAATGCTTCCCTCTAGCGCTAGCACAGGAAAACCATCTAATTCATCTAAACCATAAGAAAACGACATCAGGATTCTTGATAATTTTCGCAACTTCCTTTATCTAAAAGCTTTGAGCAGTTTCCATAGAAAGTGAGAGAGTGACTTTTAATTTTAAAATGCAACAAATCGCCAGTCATGCTTTGAATTTGTTGAATTCTTGGATCGCAAAATTCAAAAACTTTTTCACAGTCTGAGCAAATGAGGTGATCGTGCTGCTTGAATTTATAGGACTTTTCAAACTGAGCCTGATTCTTACCAAACTGATGTCTGGCAACCAAATTACATGTTTGAAGCAGTTCTATTGTATTGTACAAGGTAGCGCGACTAACCCTGTACTTCTTATTCTTCATGTAAACGTAAAGAGATTCTATGTCGAAATGCCCAGCATGCGAGTATATCTCATCAAGAATTGCAAATCTTTCAGGCGTTTTCCTATGCCCGTTTTGCTCCAGATAGTCTGAAAAAATTTGCTTAACCGTTTCTTTGGTTTCTTGTTCTGACATGAATTTCTAACGAAAAATCAAAAGTAGAAAAAACCCCTTACGACTTAAGAATAAATGAGTCTAATTCCTCAAAAAAATCATTTAGAATCGACTCGCGTAACAGCAGTCACCCCTTTTACCTGTTTTATCTTTTTCATCAAATCGGTAAGGTGATGAGTATCGTGCACGAAAACCATGATATTTCCTTCAAAAACTCCATCATAACTGTCGAAACTAATAGATCTCATATTGACATTCAATTCGTTAGAAATAATTCTAGTGATATTGTTTACAATACCAACATCGTCAATTCCATCTACACGAATTCCTGCCATAAAGGCAATCTGCTGTTGACCTAGCCATCTAGCTTTAACAATGCGATACGCATAATTAGACATTAAACTGATGGCATTGGGACAATTGGTTTTGTGGATTTTAATACCCTCATTAATAGTTACAAAGCCAAAAACCTCATCCCCAGGAATAGGATTACAGCATGTAGCTAGCTTGTAATCAATCTTTTCCATATCCTCGCCAATAACGAGCATATCAGATTTCCCACGAACTTCTTTAACAATATTTTCTAGCGTTGCAGGCTGGTCATCTTTATCATCAGCACTTCCTGTGCGTTTAAATCTATTTCTTAAAGCCTTGTACCAGCTGTCCTGCTCGCCTCTGGCTATTTTCTGAATATTGTCTAGCTTGATAACACCTTCACCAATACTAAAGAATAAATCTAGTGCACTTGGCAACTTAAAATGCTTAACCAAGTTTTGTACAATCTGCTGATCGAGATTTATTTTACTGGCTTTAAGCTTCTTTTCAAGTATCTCTTTGCCTTCATCAGCAATCTTTCGCTTTTCCTCTTTCAGAGAGGATTTAACCTTAGATCGGGCTTTAGCTGTTACAACAAAATTGAGCCAATCTTCTTTCGGCTTTTGCTTGGTTGAAGAAAGTATTTCTATCTGATCACCACTTTTAAGTTTATAACTCAGTGGCACCAGTTTATTATTCACTTTCGCTCCTATACATGACATACCAACCTCCGAGTGAATGTCGAATGCAAAGTCTAGTGCAGATGCTCCTGAAGGAAGTGTTTTTATTTCCCCCTTCGGGGTGAAAACAAAAATCTCCTCTGAAAACAGGTTAAGCTTGAAATCATTGATAAACTCAAGGGCATTTGATTCTGACAATTCGAGCATTTCTCTGATTTTTTGCAACCAATCATCAATGCCATTTTCATTCTCATCATCTTCCTTGTACCTCCAATGCGCAGCATATCCTTTCTCAGCTATCTCATCCATCCTTTTAGAACGAATTTGCACTTCAACCCATTTTCCTGTTGGACTCATCACCGTTGTATGAAGCGACTCATACCCATTTGCTCTAGGTGTTGAAATCCAATCGCGCAACCTGTCTGGGCTCGGCTGATAAATATCTGTGATGATTGAATAAGCCCTCCAGCAATCTGCTTTTTCTGTTTCGGGCGGAGAATCGATTATTATTCGAATAGCGAAAATGTCAAAAATCTCTTCAAAAGGAATCCCCTTGCCCTTGATTTTGTTGTAAATAGAAAATATAGATTTCGGCCTGCCTTTGATGTCGAAAACAAAGCCTTGATCATTTAAATTGGTACGAATAGGATTGATAAATCTGGAAATAAAGCGCTTTCTTACTTCTTCAGTATTCTTAAGCTTGGTGATAATTTCCTCATACACATCTGGCTCAGTATACATCAACCCAAGATCTTCCATCTCGGTTTTAATACTGTATAAACCTAACCTGTGGGCTAATGGTGCATATAGAAATAGAGTTTCGGAAGCAATCTTCAACTGCTTATCCCTTTTCATACTATCAAGTGTTCGCATGTTATGCAAACGGTCAGCTAGTTTGATAAGAATTACTCTTACATCATCACTTAAGGTGAGGAGTACTTTTCTAAAATTCTCAGCCTGGATTGAAACACTTTGATCAAAAACGTTTTCAATTTTTGTTAGTCCGTCAATGATTTTGGCTTCTGTTTCACCAAACATCGAGCGAATATCATCAAGGGTAACATCAGTATCTTCAACAGTATCGTGCAAGAGAGCACAAATTACAGCAGTTGCACCTAGACCCATTTCTGTGACTGCAATTTGAGCTACTGCTATTGGATGATAGATATACGGCTCTCCTGACTTACGACGCATATCTTTGTGCGCATCGAGAGCTAAATCAAAAGCTTTTCTAATGAGTAACCTTTCCGATTTATCAGCCTTATCTCCAAGTGCCCTTAAAATAGCACTGTATCTTTTAAGTATCTCCTTTTTCTCCTTTTCCAGGTCAATGCTGGCTACTGTCATATTACATCCTAAATGTATACGTAAAAATACACAAGCATTTATGCATTTGCGAGTACTTAATAAAAAATGATGAACAGCAGAGTGAATTAATTAACCAACTCAGCTTTATTGGAGGCTTCCAACTTAGCTTTGATTCTAGCTTGTTGAGCTTTCATCTTATCGGCCAAATAATAATAAGTATCAATTTGTGAGCGAGTTCTGATTTTTGCGACTGACTTACGGTAACTATTATTCTGGATTTTATTGATGATGCGCGCCTTAATATTATCCTTCCATTGAATTCTTAAAATTTCTAAAACTTCTTCCTTCAATTCAAGATCATTTATTGGAAATGCTACCTCAAACCTTCGGCTAAGATTTCTCTCCATCCAATCGGCAGAGGCCAAATAAACAAGCGGATCGCCAGCATTACCGAAAACGTAAACTCTACTATGTTCTAGAAAACGATCAACGATACTTATAACCTTTATGTTTTCACTTTGGCCCTTCACACCAGGGACTAGGCAGCAAATGCCTCGAATTATTAACTTAATCTGAACACCGTCCTGACTTGCTTCATATAATTTTTCAATCATATTTCTATCCTGCAAACTATTCAGTTTTAGCATAATAGACGCAGGTTTCCCTTTTAAAGCATTTTTAATTTCCTGATCAATAAGTGCATTTAAATCATGGCGCATATGATCTGGTGCTACCAACAAGTGTTTAAATTCTCTTTTAACACGTGTATCAGCAAGAATATCAAACACATAACTCACTTCCCTTCCAATATATTTATCTTTTGTAAGTAGAGAACTGTCGCAATACAACTTAGCAGTTTGCTCATGAAAATTCCCTGTGCTTAAGTAAACATATCGCCTGAGCTTCTCTTCCTCCTTGCGCTCTACAAGAATCATTTTTGCATGCACTTTCAGAATCGGAAAACTGTAAAGCACTTTCACTCCAGCCTCTTCTAATTCTTTTGAATATTCAATGTTAGACTCCTCATCAAATCGAGCTTTTAGCTCCATAAATGCGGTTACTAGCTTACCATTCTTGACAGCTTTAACAAGTGCTTCCACCACTTTTGAATGCGATGCAACCCGATACAAAGTAATTTTTATACTTCTAACATTGGGATCGTCAGCTGCTTCATTCAAAAACTTTATCACATAATCATAGGTGTGATAGGGATAATGTAGAAGATAATCGCGCTTAGCTAATGCCTTGAAAATACCATCTGCTCTATCTAACTGAGGAATTTTAAGCGAAGGAATTTTATCGTACAAAATACCCTTCTCTTCAAATGCCGGAAAGCTCATCAAATCAACAAAGTTGTGATAACGTTCTCCGGGCATTAAATCCATTCTTCCCACTTTGAATATCTTTTTCAAATGACTTAAAAAGTCAATTGGCATCGATTTATCATATAAAAGTCGGGTAGGTTCACCTTTCGAGCGAGCACTTAATCCTTTCTTAACTTTTTTAAGTAAACTACCTGAGAACTCATCTTCCAACACAATTTCAGCATCTCGGGTAAGCTTTATACTATATGCTTCAACTAGCTCATATTCAGGGAACAATTCCTGTATGCATAAACGTATCACATCCCCTAAAAACATCACATAACGTTGTCCATTCCTTTCAGGAAGAATCAAAAAACGACTCATTTTACGTGAAGGAATCTCTGTAAGAGCATATTCAAAAACTCGAGGCCCGGGCCTGTCATAATCGCATAATTTAATGGCCAAATAAATTGATTTTTCATCCATTTCCGGAGTATTGGAAGGATGATTAATCATAGCCGGCTTAATCAATGGCTTTACTTTCTCCTGAAAAAACTGTGTAACGAACTTTTTCTGATCAGCTTTTAGCATTTTCTCATTCACTATGTGAATGTTTCGTGCTTCTAGCTCATTTACAATCTGTTTCCAAAAAATATCATGGAACTCCGACTGCATCTTCTGAACAGTCGAATTTATTTTCTTTACTACATCTCTTGGATCTTCCCTGAGTTCCTTCTTCGTTTTTCGAGTTAAATCCATTAGTCTCTTCCACTCTGCCACACGAATACGATAGAATTCCTCCAAATTGGAAGAAAATATCCCAAGAAACTTCATCCTTTCATAAAGAGGAACTCTCAGATCTTTCGCTTCTTGAAGTACTCTGTGATTAAAACTTAACCAACTTAAATCCCTATTAAAATACCTTTTACTACTCATGAAGCCCCTTTTTTGGATAATCTAAATCAATAAGCTCCCCGATACCTCGCTTCCAGCCATTCCATTTGAAATCGTCAACCCTGATCTCTGCAATTGCGCAAGTAGATAGTACTTCTTCTGTATCGCAAAGCCAATTTAGAAAATCACTCATACCTGGATTATGACCAACAATTAATATTCGGTCTAAATCCGGATCTTGACGAGAGATTAGTCTATATAAAGTCTGTATATCAGCTTCATAAATACTGGCCTCCATCTTAATCAT
The DNA here is from genome assembly GCA_040882555.1 of Bacteroidia bacterium. Taxonomy (GTDB): domain Bacteria; phylum Bacteroidota; class Bacteroidia; order M30B66; family M30B66; genus M30B66. Next base: position 10,502 of record JBBEBC010000085.1, on the reverse strand, counting down.
CTCATCTTTTTTGCCAAATTGCTCATTGAACAAACGAGCTGTAGATATTGCTCTTTTAGCAGGACTGCTAAGAATAAGTTCCGGCAGGAGCTCTCTCAAAACAAGCCTTCTGGCCATTTCTGGTGCGTTTCGAATTCCACGTTCGTTGAGAGGACGACTAAAATCGTCTGTATCAGGAATATCCCAACTGGACTTCGCATGCCGCACGATTATTAGTGTTTTCATGCATTCACGGGATTTGCTGCAATATTAAGTAATTATTAAGTCAGGGATTTTGCTTTCCGAAAATTTAACATTGGAAAAATCATCCCATCTTTTAAATCAATTGCTCATTTCCTTTAGAAAACCAATCATCTCAGCCTTTAATTCAGAGCTTTTTCCGGTAAAATGATTCACCATCAAAGAGAAACTCAAAATCCCATGCGACTCACTTGAAAGGTATCCCATATACGTTTTTACGCCATTCATGCTTCCAGATTTCGCTTTGAGTCCACTTAGTGAACCAAAACTTTTCATTGTGCCTGATTTGCCCGACACAGGAAGCGATTCATCAATTACACCAAAATCCTTGGTAGTTTTTAGCCTCAGCATAAATTCTGATTGAAAACCTGCACTTATCATATTCACAGGTGAAAGTCCACTGCCATCAAGCAATTGAATATTTTCAACATTCAGTTTAAGCTCCTCCTTTAAATAATTCAAAATCACCTCCGCTCCTTCTTCGGCACGACTTCCTTTTCCGTGCAATTTCCCAAGGTACTTGGCAAAAGCTTCTGCAAAAAGGTTATTTGAACGCATGTTGGTTTCAAAAACAAGCTTTTTCAATGGCGGCGAGGTAATTTCCCCTAGCCGGGTGAAGCCATCAGCCGTTTTATAAAATGTATCCGAAACTTTTAATTCACCTGTCAATTCAATGCCTGCAGCCTTTAAAGCCAATTTGAATTCATTGAGAAATTGAATCGGTGGATTTGGAATGCTCCCTCTTTCAGTGCTCACCTTTCCTTCAGGAACACAACCATCCATTCGTATGGTCTTCTCTAAAGGAATACCGAACATATATATGACTTCCTCATCAACCTCACAGGTGCTAACATAAGATTCAATATCAACGTCGAAAAGCGGGAAATCTAAAATTTCAGCTTCTACCAATGAGCCCTGATAACCCGCTTTGAATGCAGCTTTAAATTCATTCGAACGCCAGTTCAAGCCATAAACACCTGCACCATAGTAATTACCAATATCTTCAAAAGGCCAATATCGCGGAACCGCAGTATGATCAAAGCGGAACAAGGAAACATCTGCTATCAAATCGCCAGAGATTTTATTAATACCTGCTTTAGTAACCATACTTACAAGCTTGCTTAAAGTCTCTTCCGCCGTAAAGGCGCCTGCCTTACCACTTCCCAAAGAAGGATCGCCCATGCCTAAAACAACCAGACTTCCTGCTAACTCCCCTTGGTTTATAGGTCCATGAGCATTTAAATGAGTATGATAAGTAAAGTCTTCACCCAAATAATGCAAAGCCGCAGCACATGTAATGACTTTATTTGTAGAAGCGGGCATCATTAGCTGCTTGCTATTGAAACTCTTTATCTCTTTTCCTGAGCCATCTCTAAAGCTGTAACTCAAAAGGGCTCCTTGTTCTTCAATCGAAGTTTCGAGGTCTTGAGCACTCGCAGAAACATCTGCAAAGACCAGTAACAGAATTAATGCACAAACAGCTAATCTCATTAAATTAAAATATTCATCAAAAGTAAGTTTTCATTCCAATTCAATTAGCCTTTCCACTCACAAGATGTACTTTTGCACAATGGCTGGCAATAGTTTTGGAGAAATATTCAGAGTTCACACATTTGGTGAATCGCATGGTGAAGCACTAGGCGGTATCATTGATGGCTGCTTGCCCGGTATGGAGCTAGATTTTGAAGCTATTAATTTTCAGCTGCAACGTCGCAGACCAGGACAAAGCACAATCTCCACTCCTCGTTCAGAAGGCGATGAAGTCGAATTTCTTTCGGGCTTGTTGGATGGAAAAACTACTGGTACTCCAATTGCATTTCTCATTCGCAATAAGAACACAAAATCAGCCGATTACGATTCACTTAAAGATGTTTTCAGACCATCGCATGCCGACTTTACTTACCAAAGTAAATACGGTATTCGTGATCATCGCGGAGGTGGACGATCTTCAGCGCGTGAAACAGTTAGCAGGGTTGTAGCAGGCTCAATTGCTGAGCAAATTCTTGAAAAACAAGGCATTAGCATAACAGCTTTCGTTTCTCAGGTGGGTCCCGTTCACATGCCATTTATAAGTGATCGCCCTCATCGGGCGGATGTTGACAAGAACATAGTTCGTTGTCCTAATGCATCAGCTGCTGCTGAAATGATTGCTTACATCGAAAAGATGAAAGACGAAAATGACAGTGCGGGAGGAGTAATTACTGTAATTGCCGATGGAATTCCTGTTGGTTTGGGAGAGCCCGTTTTCGATAAACTCCACGCAGATCTTGGTAAAGCTATGTTAAGCATCAATGCAGTAAAAGGCTTTGAAATTGGCTCGGGTTTTAGCGCTGTAACAATGAAAGGCTCTGAACATAACGACAGTTTCTACAAAGATGCCGATGGTAAAGTTCAAACCAAAAGCAACCATTCAGGAGGCGTTCAAGGTGGAATTTCAAATGGGGCAAATATTTACTTTCGAATCGCATTTAAACCGGTTGCTTCTATCTTTCAAGATCAAGAAACCATAGGCCGAACAGGTGAGTCAACAATAATTAAAATTGAAGGAAGGCATGACCCATGTGTAGTGCCTCGCGCCGTGCCTATTGCAGAAGCAATGACTGCACTCGTTTTGGTTGATCACTTACTTCGAGCAAATGCAATAAAAACAATAATTACAGGTTAATTATACAAACTTCGCTCATGTTAAAAAAAGTACTCAAAATTTCGGCAATCATTCTCATCCTACTGCTAGCAGTAGCCATCATTTTACCTTTTGTTTTTAAAGATAAAATCATTGCTAAAGTCAAGGAGGAAGCCAATAATAATCTCAATGCTACTTTGGCATTCAATGACCTCGACATTAGCTTCTTTTCCCATTTTCCAAAACTTTCTTTAGAGCTCGAAGGACTGAGCATTGTTGGTAAAGATAAATTCAATGGAGACACTTTAATTTCTGCAGGTTCGTTTGGTGTTTCGACAGGTTTTATGGGACTTTTCCAGGATGAAATTTCAATTGATAAGGTATGGATTGAAAAGGGAAATATGAATTTCTTGGTGCTAGCCGATGGCACTGCCAATTGGGATATTGTTAAATCGAGCGGCGATGAAAAAGAAAGTGCTGCTGCCGAAGAGCCATCTACTTTTAAAGCCAAACTCCAAGGGTATAAAATCTCTGAATCGTCTCTTGTTTATGATGATAAATCATTGGGCTTTTATACCAAACTTAGCAACTTCACACACGAAGGCTCAGGCGATTTTACTGCCGATGTCACAAACCTTGATACCGAAACGAAGATTGAAAGTCTTGACCTTGCATATGGCGGAACTACTTATCTGAGTAAGACGAAAATCAATTATGACGCTCAGTTTTCGCTCGATTTAAAGAACTCTAAGTACTCTTTTCTAGAGAATGAACTCACTGTAAATGACTTGGTTCTCCGCTTCGCGGGATTTATTGCCATGCCAGGCGATGATATCGATATGGACATTACTTACGAAGCAGTAAAGAATGAGGTAAAAAGCTTTATTTCACTCATTCCGGGCTCTTTCACTGAAGACTTTAAAGATGTTAAATCTTCTGGGAAGCTTGATTTTAATGGCTTTGTTAAAGGTAAATACAATGATAAATCTATTCCGGGCTTTGCCTTCAACCTAAACATCGAAAACGGAAATGTTCAATATCCCGCTCTGCCAAGAGCTCTCTCAAATATGCAGGTCAAAACTTCTATCACTTGCCCAGGTGTTGATGCCGACAGAACCATAGTTGATATCTCGAAATTCCATGTCGACCTCGGTCAATTCCCGATAGATGCAACTTTGAATGTTAAAACTCCGGTTTCTGATCCTGATATAAAAGCGACAGTAAAAGGCAAAGTGGATTTCGCCACATTAAAAGATGTGATTCCTCTTGAAGAGGGAATGAAAATTCAAGGAGTTCTAAATGCTGATGCTGCTTTCGCAGGAAGGCTTTCTGCCATTGAAAAAGAGCAATACGAAAAATTCCAAGCGTCAGGCTCGGCTTCCTTAAGCAATTTCGTTTATGGTGATAAAGACCTAAAAGATGAGGTGAGGATTAGTAAGGCTGATATGAGTTTTAGTCCAGAGGCGATTGATTTACGTGAATTCGCAATGTTTACAGGCAAAAGCAACCTCTCAGCTACAGGAAAACTCAGCAATTATTTAGCTTATGCCTTAAAAGATGAGGCAATTGAGGGTGTATTGAATGTGAATAGTTCATATTTCGACTTAAACCCTTTCATGACAGAGACAGTAGCACCAGAAGAAGCAGCTGCAACTGAAACAGCTGATGTTGATGGTTATATTAGAATTCCTGCCAATGTTGGCTTTACACTCAATGCGAATTTTAAGAAATTGATTTATGATAATCTTGATTTGTCAGACGTAAAAGGAAGCATGAAGATTCAAGATCAAGGCATTAGAATGTCAGATATTTCCATGGCAACGCTCGGTGGTATTATTACAATGAGCGGATTGTATGATACAAAAGACGAAAGTGGTCCAATGGTATCATTGAATCTTGGCATGCAGAACATGAACATTAAGCAATCTGCAAAAGCCTTTAATACTGTAGAGAAGCTCGCACCTATTGCTCAAAACACCACTGGATCTGCCTCTTTGAGTAATTTCAACCTTTCTTTCAAGGCTGATAAGGCATTCAACCCGAATATGAAAACGGTAAACGGAAGCGGTAAATTAAGCACCTCAACACTAGAGATTGAAGGTTTTGAAATGGTTAAAAAGGTTGCGGAAACCCTTAAAATAAAGAAGCTAGAAAAATGGAAGCTAGAACCATTAAATGCAGAATTCTCCATTGTAAATGGTGAAGTTGCTGTTAAACCTTTCAAAACTAAAGTTGGAAATATTCCAGCTGAAATTGCTGGAACCAATGGTTTAGATCAAAGCATCCGCTATGCAATTAATCTTGATATACCAAGAGCTGAGTTTGGTGGCGCTGCAAACGGAGTTCTAAATTCAATGGTTTCTAAGGCAAGTTCAGCAGGTGTTAATGCTAATCTGGGTGAAACAATTCCAGTAACAGTTCTCGTAACAGGTACTTTTACAGATCCTAAAGTAAGCACCGATATTAAGTCGGCAGCTGGAAATGCAATGAATGATTTGAAAGATCAAGCAGAGCAGCGTTTAAAAGACGAAGCCGAGCGTCGTAAGCAAGAGCTTGAAAATATGGCTAATGATGAAAAAGATAAGCTGAAAAAAGAAGCTGAAGATAAAATCAATGCCGAAAAGGATCGTCTAAAGAGTGAAGCTGATAAAGCAAAAGCTGAAGCAGAAAGAAAAGCCAAAGAAGAGGCTGATAAGGCAAAGAAAAAGGCGGAGGATGAGGCAAAAAAGAAACTTAAAAAACTCTTTTAGTAATTAGCATTTAAATGAGATTAAGTATTCTCTTCTTTCTGCTGTTTTCAGTGAGTGCATTATTTGCGCAAGAAGAAGAGAACTGTCCTCTTTCGGACAATAAAAAAGCTAGAAAAACTTACGAAAAAGCCTTAAATGTTGCCAAAAGCAGTAAAAACGAAGCAAGAGCTCTGTTAAAAGAAGCACTTGATTTAGACCCTGAATTTGCTCAAGCAAATCTTGTCATGGCCGATTTATTTATGAAATCGAAAAAGACAGATCAAGCAGCTGAATACTACCTAAAAACTATTTCAATTTGTCCCGATTTAGATGCTTACATGTATTTCCGACTAGGCAGCATTGAGTTTGAGGAAAAGAAATATAGAGAAGCCAAAGAACATTTGTCAAAGTTTATTTCTACTGGCAAAGGTTCAGAGGAGGATAAAAACCAAGCAAGAGAACAACAAAGAGCCTCTGTATTTTATATAGAAGGCTTTGCTCAACCTGTGCCTTTTAGCCCAAAACCTTTGAGTGAAATATCTTCTCCTGCTGATGAATACCTGCCCATTATTACTCCTGATAATAAACGCGCTTACTTTACGCGAAGGACTCTCGAAAAAGAAAAGTTTACTGGCGGTATAAACGTTGAAACCAAACCTGTTGAGCGTTTCTGTTTCAGCAATAACACGAGCGATAATAAATTCGAATCGGGAGAGCCGATGCCTGAGCCTTTTAATAAAAACAATAACGAAGGCGGTGCAAGCCTCTCGGCCGATAATAAATACATGTTCTTCACCATTTGCAAAGACGAAGGCGCTGAACTGCTAAACTGTGATATCTGGTATTCGGTGTTTTCAGGAGGAAAATGGTCTGAGATAAAAAATGTCGGACCTGAAGTGAATGGTAAGAATACCTGGGAATCTCAACCTACCTTATCATCTGATGGTAAGACACTTTATTTTGCAAGTAACCGCGAAGGCGGCATGGGAAAACTTGATATCTGGAAATCGGTAAAAGATGGAGCTGGAAACTGGTCCAAGCCCGAAAATCTTGGAAGTAAAATTAATACTCCTGAAAATGAGAAATCACCATTCTTTCACTCAGATGGTAAAACCTTGTATTTCTCCTCAACAGGACATCTTGGCTTTGGCAGTTATGATATTTTCTTTTCAAAACTTCAGGATGATAATCAGTGGAAAGAGCCACAAAATATTGGCTATCCTATTAATTCAGAAAAAGACGATCTAGGTTTTTTTGTCAGTACAGACGGAAAAACAGGCTATTTCGCCTCTGATAAATTAAAAGGACTTGGTGGTTGGGATGTCTATTACTTTGGCTTGTATAAAGAAGCGAGGCCTGAGCGAGTCTTATTTCTTTCAGGAGATATAAAGGATGAAAATAATGCTGTGGCTTCTGATGCTAGAGTTGAAATAAAGAACACCAAAACCCAAGAAATCACTACCGTTGATGTTGACTCATTAACAGGAAAATACGTCGCCGTTGTTGCCTTTAATGATGATCATATCCTTACGGTTAAGCAGCCAGGCAAAGCATTTTCGAGCAATTATTTTTCAACTGCCGATAGCAGTATTACTTCTGAACCCATAGAAAATAATGTTGTAGTAGAAGAAGTAAAAGTTGGAAAAGCTTACAAAATTAACAACATCAATTTCGAAACAAGTTCGGCTGAGCTAAGCATTCAAAGCAAACATATCATCATAGAGTTTGCGGTATTTCTAAAAGATAATCCATCTGTAAACGTGTCTATTCAAGGGCATACAGATAATGTTGGAGATCCTGCCGCTAACATGATACTTTCAAAAGAAAGAGCGTCTAATGTCAAAGCCTATCTTATTGAGCAAGGAATTTCTACAGCACGCTTATCATCAAAAGGATTTGGTATGAGCCAGCCTTTGGCAAAAAACACAAGCGAAACAGGTAGAGCTAAAAACAGAAGAACAGAGTTTGTTATTCTTTCGAAGTAAGTCAATTTACCTCCCAGACAATGATTCGGCGATCATCACCAGCTGAAATCAATAGCTGTTTTTCCTTAAGCCAGATAAGTTTGTTCACTGAGTGCGAATGACCTCCAAACATCTCCTTATCAATCCTCAATAAGAACTCAAAATTCTCGGCATCCCATATTTTCACTGTTTTATCACGACTGCCTGTTGCGAAAAGATTCCCTTCGGGATGAAAGACAATTGAATAGATGGCAAAATTATGAGCAGGAATTGATTTGAGTTTTTCCTGGGTGTTCACATTCCAAACATTCAGATAAGCATCTTTTCCTCCACTAAGAAGCACATCGCCCGAAGGGCTAAAACACACAGAATTTACTGACATCTCATGTGCTTTCCAGGAGTTTATAATTTGATTTGTCTCAGTATCGAGCAATCTAATCTGATTATCTCCACAAGCTATTGCGAGTAAGTCTCCTTTTGGAGAAAGTGCCATTTGTCTGAGCTTCCCACTTCCGCATGCAATAGTTTGCATGCATTCAAAGCTTTTCAAATCCCAAACACTGAGCAATCCATCTCCGCCGCAGGCGTAAATTATTCCCTTGTCTTTTTGAAGTGACAAGTCAAAAATGCCAGCTTTATGCGCCAATAAATACCTGAGCTCCTGCTTTTTAGCCATATCAACTACATGAATTCCTCCCTGGTCATTTCCAAGTAGCAAAAGCCCGAATTCAGGAATTGGAAGCAATGAATATATAACACCATTAGCCTTAGCTATGACTTCTGCCAAGTCGGACTTGTTCAAATCCCAATTGGCAACAAAGCGCTCACTACCGGCCGACAAAATTTCATGCCCAGAAAATCCTTCAGCTAAAGTATACAGAGCGGCCTGATGACCCTCGAGCTCAGTAATCTTCTTCACATTTACCGTCATGAGTCAAAGGTAATTAATAAGTAGCCATCGGGAAATTTAACATAGCTAAGCTTCATCAAATCAGACTGCAATTCGTTCAAAAGAAAATTAAAGTTTAACAAAACGGGCAACCATTTTTTGGCCTTTTAAAAAGTATATGCCCTGCTTTAGTTGAGAAACATCTTTTGTTTGACTATCATTTTCAAATTGAAGCACTACCCTACCTTGTGAATCAAAAATACTGCACTCACCTAAGCCTCTAATATTAAGAATATCATTAACCGGGTTAGGAAATATCTTAAATTCAGTGTCTTTGATTGAATTTATGCCAGTAAATATAACTGGAACAGATAAACTTATTGTATCTGCATATTGACAGTTCGAAGCAATCAAGTTAACCTCGTAAACTCCTTCTTCCGCATAGGTATGAACCGGGTTTTCATCTGAAGAAGAAGAGCCATCTCCAAAATCCCAACTCCAAGAATCAGCACCTGTGGCTAATGAAGTAAAGTTAATTACATCAGCGTTTGCAGTGAATAAAAAATCGGCATCAATGGGATTACCGAGGTTTTCATCAATAATGATAAAAAACTGTGTTTTGCTTTGGTTAGGCGATACAGTTTCCATGCAGGTAAAACGGTAATCCTGAAAACCTCTTCCTGAGACAAGATACCGGTGATTATCTATGGCCGTAATTCTGTGAGAAACCATGTTATTTTGAATCACTTCGGGCTCTAGCACCCAAATTAGCTCTCCGGTGTTTGAATTTATTTTTCCGCTAAAACTTCGTTCAGTCGAGCTGGTCGAGATTTCAAGCTCATTAAAAAACACGGTTCCTCCAGCAAATCCTGTAAATAAAAGGCTTCCATCTTCGGCGACGTTCAATCCTTCGAGATAAGTATTCCCGCCTGAGTTTGACTTATAAAACTGAGATGCCCATAACTCCTCCCCCTCAGCATTCCAGGCGGCTACAATAGCCCTTGTATTTGAATTTGGGCTAGGAGGAACCAAGGTGTCTCCATTAAAAATTCTAGTGCCCGACACGAACGTTGAGATGTAAATAACTCCATCATCATCAACGGCAACAGCATGGGGATTTGCAGCTGTAGAAACTAGGCTGTCGTTGGCTAAAAAGGTTCTGTTACCAAGATACGTACCCGATGAATCACACAATAGAACAAACAATTCGTCAAACCCTGAAGAAGTTCCCATAGGAATAGTATCTCCAGCAAATACAGGCTGCCCGCCACCTTCAACAGCAAGCAATGCAATAAATTCTCCCGAAGGACTGCTCGCCATTTGGGTTCTTTGGAATGCCGATGCCCCCAGAAAAACAGATGTATTGCCACTTAATGAATAAATGGGTGTAGTAAAAGTACTGTCGTATTTTTGAATAACTGAATTTGAGCCTGAATAACCGGCTACATAAACAAATTCACCACCACAAGCAATATTATAAATATTGCTTGTATTTAACTGTTTAGTGCTTCTGATATTTCCTGAAGGATACAATTGTATTATTCTATTTCCGGACCCAATAAATGGAATTGAATCATTTTCAACCCGAATAAACCCTGATATACCAAAACCTTGAGTTGACAGGTAAATATAGCCGGAAGCATCAACAGCCATAAATTCTATGGCTCCAACATTAGGATTTGGTCCACCAGTTACTGCAATACGCCTGCTCCATTGAGGATTGCCTATGTGATCATATTTGCTAATCAGAACCTCACTCACCGAAATGGGATTGATTAATTCTATGGCATTTCCATTAAAATCATAAGAATCATTATACCGAATTGCCGTGTATAATGAACCATCAACGCCAACTGTTGAAGAAATATATGAAAGATTTGCATCAACATCATGATAATTCTGCCATTCTACAAGTTGAGCCTTAGTGGTAATTGCGAACAATGAAAATAATATGAATAGGTAAGTTTTGATTCTCATGAGCACTTTTTTGAATGTTAACGAGATCAAAATAATCGCTAATAATTAAGCCTATCAATAACTAATACTAGTTAAGCCAT